>CANQKU010000121.1 GCA_947624535.1 uncultured Bacilli bacterium | reverse complement strand
CATCATTAGATGGTGGAGTTGAATTATCAGCTGGAGGAGTTTGACTTTGTCCTTCTTTTATATCATAAAGTTTTCCCTCATAAGCATCTGATAAATTTACTGTAGCAGTTTTAGCATCCTCACTAGAAGCTGTAACTTCTTTAGCACCAACCGTTGCAGTGGCAGCTTTGACACCTGCATTCTTAGCGTCAATTTTTTGAACAACCGTATTATTTACCTTTTTGTTAGCCTTCAAGCGATCTAGTTGTTTATTTAATTTACTAACGTCTGTATCTCTTTGATTTTCAATAGTTTTAATCTTACTATTTAAATTATTATCAACTTCTTTAACATTATCATTATATTTTTGTGTAATAGCATCGACTTGTGTCTCAGCATCTTTTTTAATTGCATCAATTTGAGCTTGTGCATTTTCACTATTTGGATCAATAGCTTTAATTTTATCTGCTGCTTCTTGATTAACTTTAGCAATATCATTATTCTTTTGAATTTCTAAAGTTCTCTTTTTATCAGTAGCGGCAACTTTTTCATTTTCAATTGACACTTCAGCATTTTTCTTAACTTCTTTAATCTCCGATTTAATTTCTTTTCTACTAGATGCAATAGCTGAAGCATTATTCTTTTGATTTTTACCCTGTTTTGTTTTAGCACCAGTAGTTTCTTTTTTATCGCTAGTTTTTTTAGTATTATCTTTAGATTGATTTGAATTACCATTACCATTTGATTGTTTTTGTGGTGTTGCTGGTTCTTTTGGAGTTGATGGGTTACTTTTCTTAATAGAAGCTATTTTTCCATCTTTCCAACTAATAACTAATCCAGAAGCGGCTGCTATATCCTTAATTTTTTGTTTTGCTTTTTCTTTTCCATTTTTATTTTTTAGTTTTTCGTAAAGTTCTTGTGTTTTATTAACATTTTTATTTTCAATAGCTTTTTCTAAATTATCTATTGTTTGATTTAATCCTTTAGTAAGTTTTACATTACCAGAAACTGAATTATTATTTTTCTTCCATTTTTTATAAATACTAATTACATTAGCAGTCGTTAATTTACTATTTGTTTCTTTTAAAATTTTCTTTAAATATTTTTTACTATCAGCGCTTCCTGCTACACTTACTAAAGTAGCATATGTTTTTGCGATGACTTTTTTGTTATAATTTTTACCTTTTGAACCTTCAAACTTTTTTTGTGATGCTTCTTCTAAATCTTTATATGCATCATAAAGTTTATTCAATTTATTTTTCAATGATTTTAAATCATCTAATAATGCTTCAACTTTTTTATCTAAAACTGTAACAATACCCTTTTCCCCAAATAATTTTTTCATATTAAATATAAGTTTATTATCATAAAAGTCCAAATTATTAAAAATTTCTTTCACGTGATTTAGCATTTGATTCGTACTTGGTATAACAAAACTTGCATAATTAGTAGTTTGATTAATTGCAAAAACGAGAGCATTTTTAGCTAATTCAGTTCTTTCAGTATCATATATATCATAGCCATATGACGTATCCCAAATACCATTTATATCAGTATTCATCCTAAACTTAATATTGGTTGCTTTAGATAGAATTTGTTTTTTTATTGATTTACTACTATATTTATTAATTTCATTATATAAATTATTTATTGCTTCTTTTGCGTTTTCTAAACTCTTATAATTTAAAAATGATGATTTATCTTTTGAAGTAGAATTGTTGATAAAATCTGGAGACGACAAGAGCGTATTCAACTCTGCTTTGATGTTAGCATATAAATCAGCTTCTTTAGTTTTATAGCCTTTAGAATTTTCTAATAAATCTTCGTAATACCTAGATATTGACTCCTTATCTATACCCAAACTATCCAATTCAATTGTTGAGATAGTACATTTATAGGAATTAGCTTGTTTATTAGAATTCCATTTATATTTATAATAGTCATTTCCCTCTGGATCTTTTCCAACAACTTCTTCTGTTTTATAATACTTCCCATAAACCTCAATTTTTTCTGCATAGCTTACTTCGGATTTATTATAGGCATCTATTAATTCTTGAATAGTTTGGTTACTATAATCATACGAGATTGTTGCAGCTTCATAAGTTAATAAATCCATAGTACGTAATTCCATATTTTTCATTCCTTTCCATCGCAATACATTTCAAGTGAAAAGATGACTCCTTTCATTTGAAATATATTGCTTTTGGCAATATATTTATTTTTAATTTTATTGAAAATTTTGTTGCATTTTTGCTTCTGTTTTTGCAAACTCACTGCATGCTTGTTCAATATTTTTAACATTTTGAAGTAACATTTGATAATATTCTTCAAAATCTTTTTTCCATTTATTCCAATCATCAATTGCATAATCAGCAGATACACCTTGCCAATTTGCTTGAATTTTTTTAACTGCAGAGTCAGATCTCATTAAAATATCATTAATTGTATTGGAACTATTTTGAATATTTGAAGCTAATGATTTTGCCTCTTCATAGTTTAATTCTTGTTTCATCTTATAACACCTCCATTATTTTATCATACCAGCTACGTCACCATCAATTTCTATTGCATCTTTAGCAGTTTCAACAGTAGCATTAGCAAAACTTTCTAACCATTTTTGTAATTTATTAATGCTTTCTTTCTTTTCATTCCATTTTGTAAAGTAAGCTTCTGAACCACTACCTTTCCAAATTTCTTCTAATGAATTATTAAATTTAACTAATTTTGCTAATTCACCTGAAAATTCTCCAGCATTTCTTACTAATTTATCTCCTTCATGTTTTACCTCTTCTGGGTTCATTCCATAAGTTTTTTGACTCATAATTTCACCTCCCTTACTTGAATAAAAATATATACTTATACCCATATCTTTCTATTCTTACACATTTATCATACTATTTTTTTATATTTTATTCAATGTAATTTATTAGATTTTACATAGTAAATGTCAAGTTTTCTTTTTACATTATACGTGATATACTTACTATAGAGGTGTATGATGAAAACGTTTCATGAGATTGATGAGGCATTTATTTGTGAAAACTGTGGATTTCATGTAGAAAAACTTGGCTATTCTTGTAGGGATCATTGTCCTAATTGCCTATATTCTAAACATGTAGATAAAAATCCTGGAGATCGTCAAAATAAATGTCAAGGTTTATTAAAACCTGTTGGTATAGAAAAATTTAAAGATACTTACAAAATTATTTATGTTTGTGAGTGTTGTAAAACTAAACATAAAAATATTGTAGCTAAAGATGATAATATGGATGTTTTGATTAATCTATCCGTCATGAAAAAATAGAAACTAGCGCAGTTTCTATTTTAATTTTTAGGTTTAAAGAATAATGAGAAAACAAATGAAAAAATAATAGCTGAAGTAATTCCTGCGGCAGTTAAGTCAAACATTCCTACTAATATTCCCATAATTCCAAAACTATTTGCTTTGGC
>CANQKU010000120.1 GCA_947624535.1 uncultured Bacilli bacterium | reverse complement strand
TGATATAATTCATCCACCATCTTCAAGTCAAGTCCAAATAACTTTGCCATTTCACTACTAGTCATCTTTTTAGTAATAGTTTGTTTATTGGTAAATGAGGTAGCAGTTACTAATTGATTTTTATTTTGATTACTAATTTTTTGGACATACTTTTGATTTGTTAATACGTCTTTATTCATAAACCTAACAAATTCATCCAAAGTTAATTGAACATGATTATCTTTAGAATAATAGTAAGTTAACAGATCATCTACTGTTGACTTATCCATTTGTAATATCGTAGCAATATCTGTAGAAGTCTTTTCCACGTTCATTAAATCTTTACTAGTAAAATTATTTAATCTTTCAATATTAGATTTCATTTCACTATCTATATTTTTATTTATCTTTGGATTTTGATATATATCTTGCCTAATAAAATTAACAAATTCATTCATCGTAATTTTATTACCTGTAGGACAGTAATAGTCAAAATAAACTAATCTTAATAAGTCATCTTCTATCTCTACATTAGAACCCAAATCAGATAATTGTTCACTCAATTTATTATAAGTTAATTTTTCATTAATCGTATTACCATAAGCTAATACTTGTTTTACTTTTTTATTTTGTTCTAATTTATCTAGATATTTAATAACTTTTTGTTCATCTTTATTCTTATAGATAACCGCTATTTGGTTATTTTCTTTAAATATGTCTGCGATTTTATCTTCTTGTTGATCTGTATAGTCAATTCCTAAATTTCCCTTTAACATAAAACTAATTAAAAATACAATAATAAATAAAAATGGAGAAATATATCTTATTTTATGACTGAATTTTGCTAATGTATTTAAATGAATATTAGGAGTTCTTTTCTTGGTTTTAATAATCCATTTATCAAATAAAATAATTAAAGCTGGAAGAACAAAGAAAATACAAAGTAAGCTAAATAATACACCTTTAGCTAAGACAAAACCTAAATCTCTACCAATAGTAAAACTCATAAATACTAAAGCAAGTAGTCCAACTATTGTAGTAATGGAACTACTAGAGATTGCTTGGAATGCCTTATATAATGCTTTTTTCATAGCTTTTATTTTATCAGGTTCTTTTTCCTTTTCTTGGGTATAACGATTCATTAACATAATAGAATAATCCATAGATAAAGCCATCTGTAATATAGCGGCGATAGAATCTGTTATATTAGATACTGTTCCAAAAATAATATTTGTACCCTTATTTAAAATAACTGCCATTAAAATTGTAGTTAAAAACAAAAATGGTTCTACATAAGATTCACACATTACAAGTAGAATTACTAAAGCCCCAAATACAGCCAGAGCAATAATCCAAAATGGTAAGACTGTTTTATTAGCCTCAGATACATCACCACTAGTATAGATTGTATAATCTTCATATTTATCAACTATTTTTTGATAAACATTTTTAGCTAGTTTAGAATTATCTTTATCTGATAAAGTCAAAACATATAACGTATATTTACCACTGTTATAGTTTTTACTATGATCATAGTCAAGAGTCTCTACACCCTTTATTGATTCCAAATCATTTTTTATCTTTTCCTTTTCTTTGCTAGATAAATCTTTAAACATTAAATTAAGTGTACTCGTTTTAACCTCACCAAATTCTTTTTCCATAATATCCATACCAATTCTAGTTTCAGAAGTATTAGGAAGATATTTAGCGATATCATAATTAATTTTAACTTGAGAGGAGATACACCCACAAAAAACGGTAAAGATTGTAAAAATTGTTAAGATAAAATATCTCTTGTCAATAATAAAATTTGTAATCTTTTTCATTTATGCGTCATCCTTTCTTTGGCAATACGCTATATATTATATTCCTTTTTTTCTATTTAAAGAAGCATAAAATATGTAAAAGTGTCTAAATTTAGACACTTTTATGAAATTTGCCAAATTTACTTGCATACATTCGTGCTATAATATAAGATATAACCTATTTAAAAAGAGAGGAATGGTCTTATGAAAGTTCAATGTCTAAATTCATCTTCTATAAAAACTAGAAATTTAATTAAAAAAACTTTTGCTGAATTAATTCATGAAAAAAAGCAATTAGAAAAAGTTACAGTTACTGAATTAGTAAAACGAGCTAATTTAACAAGAAGCACTTTCTATACTCATTATAGCAATATTGATGAAGTAGCTGAAGATTACCAAATGCAAACTATCGAACTGCTATGTAATGATGAGTTAAAACTATCATCTAAATCCGATGTAGAACACTACTTTGAAAATATTATAAAATGTCTAAAAGATAATGAAAAAACTTATAAGTTATTACTATCTACTAATGAATCATTATTATTTTTAGAAAAGCTAAAAAATATAGCTAGTAAAAAAATTTATGAAGCTTTAAAAAATACTACTACTAATCCATACTTAGAATTAAATATTTCTTTTCTAATGAATGGCATTATGATGGAACTTCTCAAATATTTTAGAAATGAAAGTAAATATTCTTTGGATGAGTTATTAAAAAATATGAATATTTGGCTAGAAAAAATTTTTTAAAAAAGATGATGAGTAACTAGAATGGAAGTTTAAAATTACCATTAGTCATTTGTTTCATCATCTTTTTCATTTGATCAAATTGCATTAAAAGTTTATTGACTTCTTGAACTGAAGTTCCACTTCCCTTAGCAATTCTTGTTTTTCTACTAGCTTTAATAATATCAGGATTTCTTCTTTCTTTTGGTGTCATCGATAATACAATGGCTTCAATATGTGCCATTTGTTTTGGATCTACTTTAACATTAGTTAAGCCCATTTTTTTAGCACCAGGAATAAGTTTTAATAAATTTTCTAGTGGACCTAATTTTTTCATTTGTTTCATTGTAGATAGAAAATCTTCTAAGTCAAATTTACCATTTTGCATTTTTTTTGCTGTTTTTAAAGCTTCTTTTTCATCAATAGCATCTTGGGCTTTTTCTACTAAAGAGACAATATCACCCATTCCTAAAATTCTACCAGCCATTCTTTCTGGATCGAAAGCATCAATACCATCCATTTTTTCACTTACACCAATAAATTTAATTGGAACATGGGTAAGATGCCTAACAGATAAGGCAACACCACCTCTAGTATCTCCATCTAATTTAGTTAAAATTACTCCAGTTAGTGGAAGTTGATCATGAAAGCCTGTTATCACATTGATCGCATCTTGACCCATCATAGAGTCAATTACTAATAAAGTCTCCTGTGGAGAAATCTCTTTTTGAATACGGTCTAACTCATCCATTAATTCTTCATCAATATGAAGTCTACCTGCTGTATCAATTAATACATAGTCATAATTATTTTCCTTAGCATAATTAATCGCATTTTTAGAAATTTCAACAGGATCTTTCTTACCCTCTTCATATACTTCAATATTTAATTGTTTACCAATTTGTTTTAATTGATCAATGGCAGC
>CANQKU010000119.1 GCA_947624535.1 uncultured Bacilli bacterium | reverse complement strand
ATATAGAATTATTTGCATCTATTTTATTAAATGAATAAGACTTTTCCACAATTTTTATACTATCTGTTAATTCTTTATATCCAATATTTGATTTATATATAACACTAAAAGGAGTTTCTAATGCATTATCACTATTTTTTAAGTTTGTATACATATATCCTTTGTTTATTTCTTCTGTGCTAGATACTTCTGTTTCTATATATGTACCAACTTGTTCTTTTAATTCATAAGTATTATTTTCTAATTTTCCTTCTATACTATTTCCTTTAACTGATGATTTAACTACAACATTTGATGATATTGTCTCTTCTTCAACTTGATTATTATAAATATATGTAACAACATATTCATCTTGAGAATTCCATAATATTTTTCCTTGTGAATCTGGATTATTTTCTTTCTTTATAGTTAATATATCGTTTTCATAGTTATAAGAGATATTTTTTCCAGTTACGATTACATTTTCTGGTTTATTACCAGCTAAACTTGGTACATTGATTGTAATTTCTTTATTTGTTACAGGCATTTTATTGTTTTCAATACCTTCATTTATTACAAAGCTTAACATGGTTTTGTTATCATATTTTATATATCTAATTAGATTTTGACTTACAACTTCTTTTAATTCGGCTGTCCAATCAACATGTTCATTTAATGTCTTCTTTATTTTTCTTTCTTTTCCTGATTTATTAACATAAATTGCATTTAAAGTAACTGTACTATCTTTTCCTAAGATATCTACATTAACTTTATCTTCTTTTTTTAATTTAATAGGTAAGGATACATTTAAAACTTCTCCTGCATTTACCTCTTCAAGCTCAATAACATTACCATTTATTGATTTTATGTTTACATTTTCGTCGTCAATAATCTCATAATTGTTATTTTCAACAGTAACTACTAAATCTTTTAAATATCCTGTTCCTGATACTTTAACGTTTAATATTAAATTTCCACCTTCATCTACATTTAATGTAGTATTATATTGATTATTAATACTTGCATTAAATTCTACGTTTTCTTCTGTTGTTTTTGCATCTTGAAATATACTTCCTTCAGCATAAACTAAAGCTGGAACGAAATTTGTAGCAACTAATATTAATGTTGCAAGAGATGCTATTATTTTGTTTAGTAATTTTTGCATTTTAATCCTCCTTAAATTAACATAATCATACATTTCTATTATACTATGATTTTGCTTAAATTTCAAGCTATTTTATGTATTTTTTTATGTTAATAAATATTTTTTCACATATTTAATCATATTATATGATATTCTAGTATCAGATAATTTTCAAGATGTGCTTTTTTCCACATTTTTTAAGTTGTTACGGAAGGACTTAAATGGCTTTATATATTAAATTTTTGTTACATTTTAGATTTTTTATACTTAATCAAAAATTGGTTAAAAATGTTATATAATTGAGCACCTAAAAAGAAAGAACCTAAAATAATTTTAAGTTCTTTCTTAATTTTACTATTACTTATTTTTAAGTACTTTGTTTTTAATGACTATTACGGCACCCGTTATAATTGCTAATACACTAATTGTTATAATTATTATTCTGTTGTAGTTCTTATTTGCTCCCGTAGGAACTGATACTACTACTTTTTGTCCACTATCTGCATCTGGCTCTTCAGGTTCTATCCAGTATGTCGATTCATCTTCTGTTTTATTTTCTGATTGATATGGTACATATTGATTTCCTGCTTTTGATAGATACATTCTTCTTCCAAATGTATTCTTTGATTCTATTAATTCTACCAAGTTAGTAAATATCATGTTTTTATTAGATGTAGTATTAGATAAAAGTGTTGATAATACTAACGTTGTCTCTCTTCTTGAATCATCAATGTTTCCAGTTAATGCTAGAGGCAATAAATCATCTGATAACTTATTTGTTGTAATTAAAACATTAAATGTTTCAAGATTATCTTTATAAGCGCTGTTAACATAGTCGTCATCTTCTTCATCAATACCTTTACCTGAACCATTTAATAATATATCTGTTGTAACTATTTTCCAGATTCCTTTTTCTTCTTGATAGTTTTCTTCATAATTAATTTCATTTGATACATAATCTATAACATTCATAGCATTTGTTCTTACAACATTGTTAATATCAGTTGGATTGTTTGATTTTCCTATGTAGTAAAAATCCTTATCCATATAGTCTACTTCACCTATATTATTTACACTTATTATATATGTTAATCTAATCGTAGCTCCGCTCATAAGTTCTTCATCCATTGTTGCTTGTACTAATTCTTCTCTTCTATCTTTAACAACTTTGCTTAGAGATTGTCTTAACCTATATCCTGAACCCCCAACCTTAGAATAATAGTCATTTTCATTGTAATTTACATGATCTTGATATATTAAATTTGAAACAGATTGTCCAGCATCGAACAATATTTGTCCATTTGCTAATTTAACTTGAATATTTGAAAGTTCTTTTGATATATTAAGTTGTGCCCTAGGTCTTTCTGTCAATCCTAAGTTCAAATTTTGTAAATGATATCCTAGATTTTGTACATATTGTTCTGAATTACTATCATATACTTGTGTAGAAGTTCTATTATATTCTATTTCTAAATCTATGATTCCTGTTTGAGCAGCCATTGCTGTATTTTCCATTAATTCTGCTAAAGCTGAAACTTGGTAATTTATTGCACTATCAATCTTATTTTCTTGTACATCAATAGAAGCTTTTGTTACAAGGTCCGTTGCAGATGCTAATACTTCAGCTCTATGATTTTTTAAAGTTTCTTGATTGTCACTTAGTACTGATAAACTACTGCCTGTTGAGTATTTTACTTCTTTTTCTCTAAAAGAATAAACATCTTTTGCATCAGAAACAGTATCTTCTGCTTTACTGCTTTCTGCAATACTATAGCTATACATTTTATCCTTATCTGAATCAGTTAGTTGTTCATCAGTATATGGATTACTATCTTGGTTTTGTATATCATAGTTTTGTGTTTCTGTATTAGTATATCCTACTATACCAGTTTTTTGTACATTTCCGTCTTTATCTAAATAACTATTATAATTTACAGAGCTATTTTGATTTACTCCTAATTGATATATAGTTGATTTATAATCTTGTCCAGTATATGATTTAGTATTTAGTCCGACTGAATCTAGGAATCCTTCTCCAGAAGCACTGCCTAAACTACCACCGCCTAAATTATTTAATAAATTATATACTTCATCAACATTTTCTTCTCCGTTTGTAAGAACAGTTTGAGTTGTATCACCATATATAAATCTCACAAAGAAGTCTCCTGGTGGAAGTGAATCAAATCTATATTCTCCTTCTCCTTCTTCCAAACTTACTGGAGATACTGAAAGTGCACCTGGTCCAGATAATATTACTTTAGATTGATTTGACCCGCTGAAATATCTTGATTTGTCTTCGTTTTTATTCCAGCTACTTCCATATGTAATACTTGACCATACATATTCTTT
>CANQKU010000118.1 GCA_947624535.1 uncultured Bacilli bacterium | reverse complement strand
AGAAAATTTTGATAAATTATGAAAAAAATGACATAATTTGCACTGATATGTAAGGGGGTTTACATGTATGGCAATTCAAAATAATGAATATGATAATGAGTATTATGTATTAGAGGAATTAAAAGCTTATAGAATGTATCATTCAAAAGATGAGACTATTGACTTAATGGCTGCGATAATTAGAAAAGAAATACCTTCTTTTAATAATGAACATCTAAGAGGTGTTAGTCGTAATGAATTAAGTTGTATTGTATCAAAAATAGTTATTGAAGATATCGATTCTCCTGTTTTTAATGAACGACAAAAACAAAAATTAATTGGTAGTATGATGGAAGCCTATTTATCAAAGTCAAGTCATTCAAACACTAGACAACGTGTTGCTGCGCCAACTTATAATGAGCCAGTTGAAGATCCACTTCCACAATTATCTACTATTATTGAAAGAGCTGAAAAAAGATTACAAATGAAAAATAAGATAGTTACTAGATTATCTTTAGTAGGGGTTATTGCAGCTCTTACATTGACAGTTCCAGCAGCAGCTCAAACTAGACATAATTCTAAAACTGTAAGTAATTTAATAGTTTATGATGATGCTTTAACTAATGATTTAGCTAATAGTAATAGTAATTCAAATACTACTCAAGAAGTAGTTGGTAATGATAAAATCCAAGTAGATTTTGAAGTAGAAAACTCTAAAAATGATAGTATGCTACAACAGTCAATGGAAGTAGAAGATACTTATGAATTAAATAAAGCTGAAGTTTTAAGTAATTATTCTAAGTGTAAAAATATTAGTGATATTTTAAAAAGACAAAAACAATTAGAGGGCTTACATTTAAAGAAAAAAGATAAAATATATAAAAACTGTAAGTTATCCGCACCATTACAACAATTTATATATGAACAATCTATAATATATGGAAAACGTTCACATGTTGATCCAATGAAATTATTTAATTTCTCTTTATCTATTATTTATACTGAAACAAGAGGTGGATTTGCTTCAAGTGGTGAAAAATCTTACAATGGTCCAGGTAATTATGATTTAGGTCTAACTCAACAAAATACTGTTTGGTCTGTTGAAGATTTTAGAAAGAAATTTAATCCAACTAGTTCACAAATGATCCGTAAATATGGAAAAACTAAGGCAGAACAAAAGTCAATTAAAAAGACTCGTTCATTAGTCCGTTATAATGACTATGTAAATGTTGTTTGTTTCTTTGAAGAATATAGTCAAATAGCAGCTAGATTTAAGTCATTTAATGCTCATGAGTTTGCAGGTTGTTACAATGGTTGGCTAGATTGGAGAGATAAAGCTATATCTAGACAATATGTAAATATCTTTGATAAAGCATATGAGAGTGTATTTACTAAATGTGATTATGAAAGAAAAACTGATATAACAAAAACAGGAAAACAAATATTAAAAACTAGATAGTAATTAGTTAAAAAATATATATTATAATAATAAGTGTTTTAAATTATTTGATTAATAGTTTAACACTTTTTATTTTAATTAAATTTATGGTACAATTTAAGCGAGGTGTAAATATGAGTAAAGTTGTAGTAGTAGGTGCTGGAGCATCTGGATTAGTTGCTGCTATATATACAAGACAAACAGGTCAAGAAGTAGTTATTTTAGAAAGAAATAATATTTGTGGTAAGAAGATTTTAATGACAGGTAATGGAAAATGTAATTATTTTAATGAAAATTTAGATCTATGTAATTATAATAGTTCACATTTATCTATTTTAAAAGAGATTATTTCACCTGAAAATAAGAAAGAAATTTTATCATTCTTTGATAAATTAGGAATTGTTCCTAAAATAAAAACAAGTTATTATTATCCATCATCAGGTCAAGCTACAAGTATTCGTAATGCCCTATTATTACAAGCTAATTTATTAAATGTAGAAATTAAGTATAATACGTTAGTAACTGATATAAAAATTAATGACTCTTGTTTTAATATTTATACTACAAATGGCATAATTATCTCAGATAAACTCATATTAGCAACTGGTTCTAAAGCCTATCCAAAAACAGGAAGTGATGGTATAGGATATGAAATTTCTAAAAAACTTGGTCATAGTATAGTAGAAGTTTTACCTGCTTTAACAAAGATTTATGTTGATGATAAAGATTTTAAACTTATAAGTGGGGTAAGAATTGATGCTAGTTTATCATTATTTGAAGATAATAAATTATTAAAACAAGAACAAGGAGAACTTCAACTTACTGATTTAGGAATTAGTGGTATTTGTAGTTTTAATCTTAGTTCTTTAGTAAGTAGAGGATTAAGTAAAAATAAAGAAGAAATAATAGTAATTGATTTTCTTCCAATGTTAGATTTAAAAATGAAGATGAGTGGTTAGATTATTTAGAGTTACGAGAAAAAGCTGTTACTAATAGAAGTATTGAACAGTTTTTAGAGGGTTTATTAAATTATAAAATTATTAAATTTATATTGAAAAAGTCAAATGTTGATGGAGATAAAAAGCTATATGATTTAACTAGTAAAGAAAAAATTAGACTTTATAAAAATTTAAAACAATTTAGGTGTAAGGCGAAAGAGGTTGCTTCTTTTAATGAGGCTCAAGTTTGTAGTGGTGGTGTGCCATTAAATGAAGTTAATCCTAAGACAATGGCATCAACAAAAGTTAAGGGATTATATTTTACAGGTGAATTATTAGACGTTGATGGTGTTTGTGGAGGATATAATTTAGCTTTTGCCTGGATTAGTGGAATGTTGGCTGGTAAGGGGGCAAGTGAAAGTGATTAGACTAAGACAAATAAAAGTAGCTTATTATAATGATGATTTAGATAATTTGAAAGAAAAAATTTCTAAAAAGTTAAAAGTATCTAAAGACAAAATAATAGAAGTAAAACCTCATAAAAAGTCAATTGATGCAAGGAATGATACTTTGTATTATGTCTATGAAGTTGATGTGACTTTAACTTTAGAGGAACGTATTTTAAAGAATGTAAAAAGTAATGATATATTTAAAACTCCTATAGAAGTTTATCAAATGCCTAAACCTGGTAATTTAAAAATAAATTATTCACCAGTTATTGTTGGTAGTGGTCCAGCTGGTCTATTTAGTGCTTATTTATTAGCAGAAGCGGGATTTAATCCTATTATTATAGAACGTGGTGAAAAGATAAGTGATAGAGTTAAAACAGTTGATAAATTGTTTAAAGAAGGAGTATTAAATCCTAATTCTAATGTTCAATTTGGTGAAGGTGGTGCTGGAACTTTTTCTGATGGTAAGTTAAATACTTTAGTTAAAGATAAAGCTTTTAGAAAGAAAAAAATCTTAGAAATATTAGTCTCTAATGGAGCTCCTAAAGAAATTTTATATGAGTATAAACCTCATATTGGAACTGACTTATTAAGAAAAGTTATGACTAATATAAGAAATAAAATTATTGAAATGGGTGGGGTAATTTATTATAAATGTCTACTTACTGATATAATTATAGAAGATGGTAAGGTAGTTAAGATAGAACTAAATCATAAAAAGTTTATTCCTTG
>CANQKU010000117.1 GCA_947624535.1 uncultured Bacilli bacterium | reverse complement strand
GGTAAAGGTTTAATCTTAGTTGTAAACAAATGGGATACTATTAAAGATACAACTATTAATGAATATAAAAAACTTATGAGAGCTGAATTTCAATTCGCAACTTATGCTCCTATTGTTTTCTTATCCGCCCTAACTAAAAAAAGAATACATACCCTTATGCCAGAGATTTTAAAAGTTGAAGAAAATATCTCTAGAGAAATAAAAACAAGCGTCTTAAATGAAGTAATACTTGAAGCATACCAATTAAATATTCCACCATCTTATAAAGGAAAACGACTAAAAATATATTATTCTAATCAAACTGGAATAAAACCTCCTAAATTTACTCTCCATGTAAATAATAAAGGATTAGTTCACTTTTCTTATGAAAGATATTTAGAAAACAAATTACGTGAAAACTTTGATTTACAAGGTACCCCAATTGTGATACAATTTAAAAATAGGAATGGTGAATAATATGATTTTTTTTCAAACTAAAGATCCAAAAAATGAACTTGAAAGTTTAGATAAAGCTATGGCTATTTTACAAGATCGTTATGATAAAAAAGTAATAACTTTAGAACAATTTTCTAAACAATGTCAAGAACTTGCTAAAAAACGTGAAAAATACAAAAAAAGATTAGAAAAATTAGAAAGGAACTCTTACTAGAGAGTTTTTTTCATATAACATTATCTCTTCTTTTACATATACTATCTATAGGAGGTACAACTATGTTTGGTGATAGTTTTTTTAAAAGGGTTGAGAAAAAAACAAATGTAGATAAAAATACAATCTTATCATTAGCTAAAAAGTTACAAAATTCTAATATGAAAGATGAGGGTGTACTTAGAGATATGGTACAAGAAATATCTACTTTGACAGGAAAGAAAGTTGAAAAAGAAAAAGAAGATAAAATAGTAAATGCTATTTTAAAAGATAATGTTCCTAAAGATATTGATAAAATGTTTTAGTCTTTTAAAACATTTTTATTTTTGGTATATCTTTTTATTTTATAACATAAAGTTAAAATGAATAAAGGAGAATGTAGAATGGAAAAACAAGAAATTATTAAAAATATTGCTGCTCGTAGTGGTGGTGATATCTACCTAGGTGTTGTAGGAGCCGTTAGAACTGGGAAAAGTACATTTATTAAAAGAATGGTAGAGACATTAATAGTTCCAAATATTGAAGATGAATATGAAAGAAAACGTGCTTTAGATGAAATTCCACAAAGTGCTGCAGGAAAAACAATAATGACAACAGAGCCAAAATTTGTTCCAAATAATGCTGCTAAAATTCAAATAGATGACTTTAGTTGTAATATTAGATTAATTGACTGTGTAGGTTATGTTATTGATCAAGCTGTTGGAGCTAGTGATGAAAATGGTCCTAGAATGGTAAAAACACCTTGGTATAATGAAGAAATACCATTTGTTGAAGCAGCTGAAGTAGGAACTGAAAAAGTCATCAAAGATCATTCTACTATTGGAATTGTTGTTACTACTGATGGCTCAATTGGTGAATTTAATCGTAATGACTATATAGAAGCTGAGACTCGTGTAATAACGGAATTAAAAAGTATAGGCAAGCCATTTATTGTTATTTTAAACTCAGTTCATCCTACTCTTCCAGAAACAGAACGCTTAGCAGAGTCTTTAAAAGAAGAATATGACGTTCCTGTTTTACCAATTAGTATTGAAGCTATGAATGAAAAAGATATGTATAATATATTGAAAGAAGCTTTATATGAATTCCCAGTTTTAGAAGTAAAAGTAAATATGCCTGAATGGATTGCTATATTAAATCATGATCATCCAGTTAAACAAGAATATATTAATTGTATTAGAGAAAGTGTAGTAGAAGTTGATAAGTTAAAAGATATAGAAAATATTACCAGTCACTTTTTAAATAATGACATGATTGAAAAAAGCTACTTATCAGAAGTTGATCCATCAACTGGCATTGTTACTGTTAATTTAACCGCACCTGCATCTTTATATAATCAAACTTTAACGGAAATTATTAATGTAGACGTTAAAAATAAAGCTGACTTATTATCACTATTCCAAGATTATAATATTGCTAAAAAAGAATATGATCAAATTAAATATGCTTTAAAAATGGTAAAACAAACAGGATACGGTGTTGCTACCCCATCAATTGAAGATATGAAACTAGATACACCACAAATAGTTAAACAAGGGCCTAGATATGGTGTTAAATTAAAAGCCGTCGCTCCGTCGATTCACATGATACGCGTAGACGTAGAAAGTACATTTGAGCCAATTATCGGTAGTGAAGTCCAAAGTAAAGAATTAATTGACTATCTCATGAAAGACCATAAGACAGAACCTACTAGTATTTGGAAAAGTGAAATATTTGGTCGTAGTTTAGATGCTATTGTTCAAGAGGGTATTCAATCAAAAATTAACTTAATGCCTGATAATATTAGATATAAACTACAACAAACTTTATCTAAAGTAGTCAACAAGGGTTCAAACAATATGATTGCTATTGTAATTTAAAAAGAGGGTTGCCTCTTTTTAGTTTGTTTGTTTATTGATTTCTACTACGGCGCGCGCACCATCATGGTCAATCGAAGTCGCCTCGTAGCGCAAGTAACCGTTGAGGCTAACATACCATGCATTAGTAGCATCTCCAGATGGAGCAGACATAGTCCAATAAGTATAATTATAAATTTTATTTTCATTTAATGTATAATCGTTATAACTTCCTCCATGATTTGTTGAGCCATTTAAATAATTATGCATCCAGTCTGGACATGAACCATCATTATTTGCATTTTTACTTTTTCCTAATATTCTACTATCTTTACTTCCATCTTTCCATACTAAACAACCTGTACTTCCTGCTTCTTGGGCTGTTATCATTCTGGCTCTTGCTTTCCTTGGCCCTAAGGTTGTACTGTTATATACATTTTTCTCACATCTTATTTTATAATCTGAGTTGGCATCTGTTGACCAAGTACATCCTGTAAACTTATTCCCATCGAATTCAGTTACTCCTGGTGTATACTCTATTACATTTACATTCGTCCAAGTTGATGTTGCTGCTTCTAAAATTGGTAATACTGTATCAGGTCCCTTACTGTTATCATCACTTCCTGCATGCCACGGAATATTTCTAACTGTATTTTCTCTTTGTTGCATCGTAATTTTGTCTCCATCATCATGTAATACATAAAAGTAATGATATTCATGGCTATTTACATAGTATCTTATTATTGTTCCTTGTTCACAACTACCTTGTCCTTTTTTATAACATTCAGTTTTTACACACGTTGACTCTTCTCCATTGATGCATATATGGTCACCTGTTTCATTATACTCATAAGCTACTATTTTGGCATCATTTTTAGCTTTACTATATAACTCATCTATTGCTCCTTGTAAAGTTTCTGATTTTATTCCTGACTTGTTATTATCATAAGTTACTTCGCTACTTGAAAGAGATGCTGCTGCATATACACCTATACTACTTACTATTATTCCAATAACTATTCCTATTATTATCTTATAATTTTTCTTGACCATTTT
>CANQKU010000116.1 GCA_947624535.1 uncultured Bacilli bacterium | reverse complement strand
GTTCTTTCAATTAGACTTTATTATTAGGCTTTCACCAATTCCTAACTCGCTAAAATAAAAACTAATTTACTTTTCTCTTTCAAAGTCATTAAACAAATTATACATTATCATATGATAGCTTGTCAAGTATTATGATTTTTTAATACTATCATTTCTTGCTAAATATTTAAAGAAAAATGTCTCCTTATCAACAGTTAAATACTGAGCCTTATAATACTTCGGTAAGTTCAACATATCTATTTTTTGATTATCTACCATAAAGTAATGATACTTTACAATATTTTTACACCTTCCCTTAATTTCAGAAATTGGATTTAAAGCTGCAACAGCTAATAAAATAATTACAATTATTTTTCTTACCTTATACTTAGAATTATCACAAAGTAAAAACTTCATCATATAAATCCATAATATTACTAAAAATGGAATTGGTATTTTTAACATAACATTAACATCACCAAATGTAGGCATAATTAATAAATAAATAGTAATAATTATTAATGGTATCATAGACTCATCACGTCTTTTAAAGATTAAAATTACATATATTAAAAACTCTAAAAATACAAATAAAATATACATTGACATATCAAATTTTAATTTAAATCCTTGAACATGATTAACTATTGAGTAATGTGATAAATAATAAAGTGACACAACAGGTAAAATGAAAATTACTGCTAAAATATTTTGTAGGCTAAAATACTTTTTAAATAGTTTTAATGACTTATTTTTAATACATTCTATGATATTGCTTGTCAGTATATATAAACCTAATCCTAGAATTTGAAATGGTCCATAAAATAATCCCAATACAAATAGCATTATATAATTATTATAATCTTTTATTTGATAAGTCATAAGAATAATTAATAAAGGTACTATCGCTTGATTACTAGCCCAAAAGATAAATGATTCAAAAGAAGAATATTGCCAATCCATTCTAGCCCACCATTCAAATCCATTAAGTAGATTGGATTGAGTTAACTTTCCATCAAGGACAAAATCTCCTATAATATCTAATCCAGAAAATAATAAAAATGATATTAATATTAAAATAATATATTTTGTTTTACATTTTCTAAATATTCTTACAATCCATAAAAATACTAAAATCATTCCCAAAACATACCAAATATAAAGAATTATATTACTAATTAATAATACTAAATTAGCATCTGAAATTATAATAGATAACCCCTTACCAAAAAAGGCTGGAACTAACCACTGAGAAATATAATAACACAAATATGTATGGCTACTATATTGAACAGGCCAAGTCTCAAAAATTAAATCCCTAAAAATATTATTTCTAATTAGATAATCAGGGAAAAAATTAGGTTGATAAGTAATATTACATATACCACTAATAAAAATAAATAATAAAGAAAATAAAATTATCGTAATAAAAACTTTCTTGGATATAAAAAATTCATCTTTAGCAATACTTTCTTTAGCATTTGACTTTGTATATAATCTCCAAATTAAAAATGATATTAAAATTAAAAAACAAGAAATATATATACGAAGATACCCTATAAAAAAACAAATTATTGGTAATAGAATATAAATTAAAGAAACGTTTTTTAATATTTTATTTGATACTTTCATAATACTTACTCCATCTTTTTCTTAATTTTAACATACAAATTTTAATATGTAAATTTCTAATACTACAAATTATGACAATTGGTAATCCTTGACTTATTTTTCATCTTTTTCTATAATGAAAACGTAAAAGGAGGAGAATCGTTATGGAATTTGAATTATTAAAAGAAAAAGAGTTTAGGCTATTTTTAGATGAGCATCCTCTAAGAACTTTTATGCAGACTCCTGAAATGGCAAAAGTAAGAGAAAAAATGGGATATAAAACTTATTATGTTGGAATAAAAGATCATGGAAATCTTATCGCAGCTACGATGATGGGTAAAAGAAAAGCTCATTTTGGCTTATATGAATTTTATGCTCCTAGAGGACTTTTAGTAGATTATAAAAATTACCAAGTTTTAGATTTTTTTACTAAGTCAATTAAAAAATTTATAAAACAAGAAAAAGGCTATTTCCTTAGAATTGATCCATATTATATTACAAAAGAAAAAGATTTAGATGGTAAAGATATAGAAAATGGTATTGATAATCAATTAGGAATAGATAACTTAATAAAAGTAGGATTTCATCATTCTAGGGAAGTATATCAACAATTTAATTTAATGTTTTCTCTTAATCTTGATAAAACAAAAGATGACTTATTTAAAGATTTTCACTCTCTTACTAAACGAATGATTAAAAAAGCTTTAGAAAATACTTCTATTAATATTCGAAAGTGTCAAAAAGAGGAAATTAATGAAGTAGGAAAATTAATTGAGGAAACTGGTAAGAGAAAGAATTTTAGTTATCGTAGTAGTAAGTATTATAATGACTTATATGATGAATTTAGTAAACAAGATGAAATTAAATTTATGATAGCAGAACTAGATTTAGAAAAGTATCAAGAACAAATAAAGAATAAAATTACTAAGTTAGAAAATGAATTAGAACAAATTAAAAAACAAGAAAAGAAAAAAATTCATTTAGAAAAATTACAAAAAGAAAGACAACTTCTAGAAGAAAGTAAGAAAATGACTCCTAATAAAGATAGGCAAGTTCTATTGTCTGGTGGTGTATTTATTCTATATCAAGATGAGTTAGTCTATTTATTTGGAGGTAATGTTAAAGATTATATGCATTTAGGAGCATCTTATTTACTACAATGGAAAATGATCCAATATGCTATAGATAACAATTTTAAAAAGTATAATTTCTATGGTATTTCAAAACCTTCTAAAGAAGATGGTGTCTATAACTTTAAACGAGGTTTCTCAGGTTATGTTGAAGAATTAATTGGTGACTATGAACTACCTACACACCCCTATTATTATTTAGAAAAATTTATCCATAAAATCAAAAACTAAAAGATTATTGCCGAAATCAGCAATAATCTTTTTTTTATTCTGGGATAGTAAATTCACTTACTACTTGAGGATTTTTAGAATTATACACATCGCCTAAGAAGTCGTTAGTAGCATTTTTTATAGCATAGTATACTTTTCTTCTTACGGCTTTACTATTTTCACCTTGTCGAGCTTTACTAATCATGTTGTTTCGCTCTCTAACTGAATTATCATCACTATTTGGATATTTCTCCCAAGCAGCTTGTTCAACTTCTTTTACATATAAAGCATCTTTCTTTAAAGCTAGATAAAATTCATTGAATATTTCATTAACTTTAATTACTTGAATATTTTGTAAGTTATCCTCTACTTCTTTAAATCTCATCTTTTTATAACGTTCAAAAGTCATAGTATCATCATTGGTAATTGACCTAATTGCTATTAAATCAGTTTTGTAATCCGATCTTGTTTCTACTGGCTTATTAGGATCATTTTCCTTATAAAATTCTTTTGAAGTAGGATTAATATTACTATAATATTTAATGTAACCATCATCATATCCTTTGTAACCTAACATTTCGTAAGCAAACCATTTAATACTATATGAG
>CANQKU010000115.1 GCA_947624535.1 uncultured Bacilli bacterium | reverse complement strand
CTGTAATATAGTTTGCTTGAACCTAGGCTATGTAAAAGTAGTCTGGGTTCATTTTTTTGTTCTAAAATTTAAAAATTTGAATATATATATTACATGGAGGAAATAAATTAAATATGATATTTATAAAATGGGTAATACTTGTATTAATATTCTTTATATCTTGTTTAATTGGTTTTATTCTTTCAAATAGATATAAGACCAGAGTTGATGAATTAAAAGACATGGAATGTGCATTGAATATTTTAAAAACTAAAATGCAGTACACTTATGAACCGCTTCCAGATATTTTTAAAGAAATCGAAGCTAGTTTTAAAGGAAACATACGGATTAATATTTAAGAATGCCAGAACAGAAATGAAAAATCATTCTGCCAGTGAATCTTGGAAAAAAGCAATCCAAAATTCTAAATTAAATTTAAATAATTCAGATTTAAAAATAATAGAAAATCTAGAAAAATTATTAGGAAAAACAAATATAGAAGGACAAATTAGCGAAATAGAAGTAACTCAAAAATTTTTAGATGATCAAATAAAAGATGCTGAAGAAGAACGAATAAAGAATGAAAAACTATTTAAATCTTTGAGTATAATTACTGGACTTGCAATAGTAATAATTCTAATTTAATTTGAGAATAGAGGTGAAAAAAGTTTTGAGCATTGATTTATTGTTTAAAATTGCAGCAATTGGAATATTAGTTGCGGTATTACATCAGGTATTAGTACGAGCTGGTCGAGAAGACCAAGCAATGATGACAACACTTGCTGGGCTTGTAATAGTTCTAACAATGGTAATACAAGAAATTAGTAACTTATTTGATACAGTTAGAACTATATTTGATTTATAGATATTAGGTATGGAGGATACCAAAATTAAATGGAGATTATTAAAATAGTAGGTGTAGCTCTAACAGGAGCTATAATGGTAATCATAATAAAACAATACAAGCCTGAATTTTCAATATACATATCTTTAGTAACCAGTCTTATAATTGTATTTCTTTTTATTGATAAAATTGCAGGAATAATAAATTTTATTAATAATTTTTCTGAACAAATAACTGGGAGTAGAGAATTTTTAAAAGTTTTAATAAAAATAACAGGAATTGCAATATTAACAGAATTTGCTGTACGGAATCTGTAAAGATGTTGGGGAAAATGCAATAGGCTCAAAAGTTGATTTGGGTGGAAAAATTATAATTATTTCTATGTCAATTCCTATAATTTCATCAATGCTTGAAACAGTACTTCAAATTTTGCCTTAAACAAAAGAGAAAGAGGAACATATGAAAAGAATAATAGCATTAAGTATATTTTTACTTATAGTTTTTAATTTTAAAATTACTTGTGCGACTGAAACAGAAGAAATAATAGAAGAGCAAGAAAAAACATATGGTATTTCTAGTTTTATAAAAACAGCAGAAGAATATACAGAAGATACTTTTGAAGATATAAAAGTTAGTGATTTATATAAAGAAGCATTAACTGGCAAACTTAATACAAATGGAATTGCAAAAGGAATTCTAAAAATACTAGGAAAAGAAGTTACAAAAATGCTAACAAGTTTAGGATTGATATTGATTATTATAATAGTTCACAGTATTATAAGAAGTATTAGTGAAGGTCTTGGAAATGAATCAATAGGAGAAATAACATATTATCTGCAATATATTTTAATTGTAACTCTTATCATGGCAAATTTCTCTGAAGCAATTGTTATGTTAAAAGATACAATAAATGATTTAGTAGGCTTTATAAATTCACTCTTGCCAATACTTTTAGCATTAATGGTAGCTACTCGGAAATATAGTTACAGCTTCAACTATACAGCCACTTCTTTTATTAATAATAACTTTTATAGGAAACTTTATAACCACATTTTTACTACCACTTATACTTGTTGGAACTGCTCTTGGAATAGTATCTAAAATTTCAGATAAAATACAAATAGCTAAAATATCTAAGTTTTTTAAATCAAGTGTTGTATGGGTTCTTGGAATAGTATTAACTATATTTGTGCGGTGTATTATCATTAGAAGGAACATTAACAAGTTCAGTAGATGGTCTTACTGTAAAGACAACTAAAGCTGTGGTAACAAGTACTATACCTGTTGTACGGCAAACTTTTAGGAGAAACTGTTGATGCAGTATTAGGGTGCAGTAATATATTAAAAAATGCAATAGGTTTTGTTGGAATAATTGTTGTTCTTTCAATATGTATTATACCAATTATAAAACTTGCGGTACTGACGATAGCTTTTAATTTAACAGCAGCTTTAAGTGAACCAATTGCTGATAAAAAAATTGTATCAGTCCTAACACAAATAGGAGATACATTTAAAGTTTTACTAGGCATGGTATGCACTATATCAGTAATGCTAATGATAGGTTTGACATTAGTAATTAAAATTACAAATAGTGGGATGATGTACAGATGATAAAATATATTAGTTCTTGGGCAGAAGGAATTATAGTAGCAGTTATAATTGCAAGTATTATAGAAATGATTTTGCCGAAAGGAAATTCAAATAAATACATAAAAACTATCTTAGGTGTATATATATTATATGCAATAATTTCTCCAGCGATAAAGTTTATTACTGGAAATGAAATAAAGATAGACACTTCAAATTATGAAAAATATTTTAATACATCAAATATAGTAACAGACATTCCAGTAGAAAATGATATATACAAAACGGAGCTTAATAAAAAAATTAATTCAGATTTAGATGCTTTAGGATATAATGCATATAAAGTGGATGCTGAATTAGATTTAGATGAAGGAATATTAAAAAGTATTAATTTGTCAGTAGATAAGAAAGAGGAAGATAAAGAAAATATAGTCATTAATAAAATTGAGATTGGAAATTCAAAAAGCAAAAGCAATTTGCAAGATAAAGATATTCAAGAGATAAAACAATTTTTAAGCGAAACTTATAGCATTGATGCTAAAAACATCACTATAAATTCAAAATGAATTGGAGGAAAGTTTTATGTTTAAAGAACAAATGAATAAACTAAAAAATTTTTTTTCTAAAAATAAAAAAGCGGATAATGAAGAAATAGAAGAAAAAACAGATAAAAAGAAAATAGAGAATTTAGTATCATTTCTTATAATACTTATAATAACAATAATTGCAATAAATATAATAGTAAATAAAGACGAGAATACAACCCCAAAAGAAGAAAGCGCCTATAAAATTTTAGCTAATTCTCAAACATCAAATGATGACTATACAGATGAATTAGAAGAAAGATTAGAAAAAATTTTAGGTACAATGACAGGAGTAGGTAAAGTAAATGTTTTAATTACATATACACAATCAAGTGAAGTAGTTGCTATGTATAATGAAAATAGCACTGTATCACATACATCTGAGAGTGATTCTAGCGGTGGAACAAGAACAGTAGAAGAACAAGGAACAAATAAAGAAGTAATTTTTACAGAAGAAAATGGAGCAAGCGTTCCAGCAACTCAAACAATTATTAATCCTAAGGTAGAAGGAGTTATTGTAACTGCAGAAGGGGCTAATGATGCAAATATA
>CANQKU010000114.1 GCA_947624535.1 uncultured Bacilli bacterium | reverse complement strand
CCCATCCTGTTCATGAGGTATTAACCTATAAAATGGGAGAAGAAAAAGTTATTACTCTTGATAATATTACTGTTAATCACTATCCTGATATTTCAAAGTCACGTGGAAGTTACTTACCTCTTTTAGAATTATCAGTAAAAGAAGATCCAACTGACGATAGAAATATGCACTATTTAGGTAGAGAATATATGTATTATGGTAAATGGCATGAAGCTATCAAAACTTTAAAAAAACATTTATCACTAGAAAAAGCAACTTGGAAAGATGAACGTTGTGCTTCAATGAGATTTATTAGTAGATGCTACCAAAATTTAAATGATATTGAAAATGCTAGAATTTGGCTATTTAAAGCTATTGAAGAAGCCCCTTACTTAAGAGACCCATATATGGAAATGGCTCTATTAGAATACAGTCAAAAAAACTATAAAGAAGTAGAAAAATATTGTCTAAAAGCCCTTCGAATTAAATATCATCAAAAAACTTATATTAATGAAGTATTTAGTTGGGATAATACTGTCTATGACTTATTGTCAATAAGTTGTTACTATCTAAATAAATTTGACTATGCTATTTATTTTGTAGATTTAGCTTTGGAATATGCCAAAGATGACTTAAGACTAATTGAAAATAAAAAATTATTTGTAAATAAAGAAGCTAAAACTTCTAAATCATAGTTTGAAAAATATTAAAATAAAAGCAGTATGTATTTAACATACCACTTTATTAACAGTAAATACTCTACATTTTTGTATTAAAATTATTTAAAAATTGGTTCATACTGCTTAAGCCATCACTTATACTATCCATGATACTAGTATTATTTTTCATTGGAGCAGGTTTAAACTGGGTACTAGCATCCATATTAGTAGGATTTTGTAATTTATTTTGATAATATTCAAATAATTCTTTAAAGCGATTAAAGTGTACAACTTCTCTTTGTCTTAGCCATAGTAATGGTCCAATAACGTCAGGGTCATTTGTTAAATCGATTAAGTTTTCATAGACAGCTCTAGCTTTTTGTTCAGCAGCCATATCTTCTGAAATATCTGCTAGAGGATCTCCTGTAGTTGCAAAATAAGTAACTGTAAATGGTACCCCATTGGCATCAGTTGGATATAACGCTTTATTATGTTCAGCATAGTGTGGATCTAAACCTGCTGCTTTAATTTCTTCAATAGTTGCATCTTTCATTAATTGATATACCATTGTAGAAATCATTTCAATATGTGCAAGTTCCTCTGTTCCAATATCTGTTAATAAAGCTTTACCCTTGTTATCTGGCATCGTATATCGCTGATTTAGATAACGAAGTGCCGCAGCAAGTTCTCCATTAGATCCACCATATTGAGTAATTAAAAGTTTTGCCATTCTTAAATCTTTCTTTTTAATATTGATGGGATATTGTAATCTCTTTTGATATGCCCACATTAACTATTTCCCCCTTCCCAAGGCCATTTATCTTCTTCCCAAGAAAAACTTGATGATAATTTATCACTGGAAACAGTTAATGGTCCATATTGATTTTCATATTCCATAATTAGTTGATTTGCTCGATTTCTATAGTCATTAAATAGTGCTAACATAGTTGTATCTTCTGGATGAAGATCTAAATATAAATTTAATTCATGAGCTGCAAAAGAATATCTAGATAAATCTAAAAATAAAGCCTCTTGTTGATTTTTAGCTTGTAATTTCACAGGTTGATAATTTTTATATCCAACATATAAATCAGCAAATAAATTTCCTTTATTATATCCTTCTTCTAGATTATAAAGCTTTGGCTGACTATTATTCATCACATTAGGTGTAGTATTTCTATAATAGTCATTTGATTGATAATCTTGATAACTATACATATATTTCCTCCTTCATTTTAATGTATTCGTTTGGGTAAATAGTGTATGGACAAATAACTAAGTTATAAAATAAAAATTAGAAATAGCTATTATTTTAGACAAAATAGGAAAAAAACTTGATTTTTTAAAGATTTTATAATAAACTATAATAGTCTTATAGAAATGGCGTCATTGGTGAAGTGGTTAACACGCTAGTTTGTGGCACTAGTATGCATCAGTTCGATTCTGATATGACGCCCCAGATAAGTGGATTGTCGTACTTTGTACGATTTACACATAGAAAAAGGACTAACATAAATGATTGTTAGTTTTTTTGTTAATTTTAGTTTTAGTCAATAGTTTATTTATAAAATTATTATGTTATAATACTATTATAAATTAGAGGATGGTATATATGAAAAAAGATGAAAGTATATTTGGAATATCTAGAGAAAAAATAAAAAAAATATGTAATATAAAAAGCCTTGAAGGTGATTTAGCACAAGCTCCTATTGTTAATGGTGAAACTTTAGAGCCATGTTTACGAGGCGCAAAAAAAATATTAGAAGATCCAGAAACATTAAAAATAGTAAGAAGCATTTTAACTAACAGTGATAAAACTGATAAATCAAAAATATTAAAAAAAATTTAATGTTGGAAAAATAAAAAGTCCATAATTTAAAATTCGTATGTTATTATTAGTGTGAAAAGGAGGGATAAATATATTAGATATTGAAAATAAGGTTAGAATGATTAATATTTATAAAAACGCCTTAATAAAAAATGAACACCATAATGCCATATACTTAGCAAAAAATTATATGGAAATAGAATTTTTTAGCGGTAAGATAATAAAAATAAATATTGACTCTAAAACAGACATTACAGCTTGTGACTATCTTATTGTTGAAAATAAGGGAAAACTTACTAAAACACTTTTTAAAAATCAACTAGCAAATATATAATTATAATAGGAAGTATTAAATGAATAATGATAATTTTTTTAACTTTTTAATAGGTACAAACAAATTAGATGAATTTCTTGGTAATAATAATATTGATGCTATCATGAATATTACTACAGATATAATTAATGACAAAATAGCTGATATAAAAAAGATAATATATGACTACAAAACTATTAGTATAGAATATATTGAAACAAGTAAATGTTCTATAAATGGTAATGCTAAAATTAAGTTTTTTGATAATACAAAATTCAAGATAACATTTAATATAATTTTTACATTGATAGATAATAACAAATATAAAATAAACTATATAAATATAATTAAACATAATTAATAGGAGGCTAAAAATGAAAATTGATAGTAATACTAAGGTAGAAGAAGTCGCAGAAAAGACAAAACAAATTATGAACTTAATGTGTAACGTTAAAGATAACGGATCAAATAAGGCAGACAATCAAGCTCGTGAGTTATTTGATTTAATGAGGAAAAATAGAGATAATGATAATAAAACTAAGGTATTAAAAAAATAAAGTTTATCTATAAACAAAAACTAGCTGTCAAATAGCTAGTTTTTTATATTTTAAAATTCACAATTACCAGGAGTTCTTGGATATGGAATAACGTCTCTAATATTTTCTACACCAGTTAGATAGATTAATAATCTTTCAAATCCCATACCAAATCCAGAATGAACACAACCTCCATATTTACGAAGATTAATATACCAATCTAGTTCTTCTTTAT
>CANQKU010000113.1 GCA_947624535.1 uncultured Bacilli bacterium | reverse complement strand
TGCACCACCTAAGAATTCAAAAATAGAAAAGAATATATTTAAAATAAACGCAATAAGAATATTTTTTTCTGTTTTCATATAATGTTTCTATCCTCCTCTAATTTACCATATTAATAAATTGAGACATTGTCGTTGTTTTATAGATTGGATAACGAGGAATTTTATATTTATCATCACTTCTTGATGCTTTACGAGATCCTCCTATAAATGCCATTTTAAAGCCAGCTTCTTTGACACCCTCTATGGCTAAATTACTGTAACTATAAAATGGGAAACAAAATGAATTGTTGTTATCTACTATAGCTAATGACTTTTTTAAATCAGCTATTAACTGATCTTTCGTGGCACAAACTACTTGACCATCTCCACAGTCACCATAATTATGCATATCGTAAGTATGTGATTGAATATCTAAATATGGAGAACGATAATTATTCACATCCCACCAGCCAGAAATTAAAAATAAGGTAGCATGCATTTGTCTAGCTTCCAACATAGGAATTAATTTATTTCCATTGTGCTTACCTGTTCCAAAAGCTCCATCGTCAACAGTAATTAAAACACTTTTTTGAGGAAGTTCAATTTCTCTATACATCCACTTTCTAAACTCATCCATTGTTAACGCTTTATATCCATTATTTTTTAAATAATCCAACTGTTCAGCAAAATTTTTAACGTCTAAGCAAATATTTTCGTTGCACCCTTCGCCTTTAGATGGATCATAGAAAAAGTGATAATTTAAAACTGGAATTTTTTGTTCATTAGTTGTATTTTTAGCAACTACTACTGGCTCTTTAACCTCTTCACCATTTGTCATTTTTTTAAACGAATCTAGCGAAGTATTTACTTTGATTTTATATTCAGTAATATAATCTTTTTTACTAGCTTTTGTGACTTTTTTATTTTCACTTTTTAACACTAAATTTAACTTTTCAGGTAGTAATTCTATTTTTAAGTTTGGATTGGTGTTAACTTCATCTAAACTAGCAGTTTTAGTATTCGTAAGTAATAGAATAGATTTTTGTTTTAATCTAATTTTTCCATCTAGCCAATTATTTAATTCATCTAAGGTAATCGCATAAAATTTATTTTGATTTAAATAGTTAATATGCTCTTTTACTTTACCCACATCAATACAAGTGTCACCATTACAAGCTTGGCTACTATCAATTTTATCATAATGAATAATACTGACATAGTCTGCTTCTTTTTCGTCTGTATTATTACTATCTACTAAGGTTACTTTACTATCTTTCTTAACTTGTAGTAATCTATCTAAATAGACAACATAGTAATAGTCATTATCCATATATCTAATTGGAAGTTGCAAAGTCTCATTTAAAGATAAAACTTCTACTCCCTTTTCATAAAAGACAATTTTTTTGTTGCTTTTGATATCTTTATTAAAAATTAAATATCTTTCATATTCTTTACTATGTTCTTTTTTATCTGACTTTTTGACATTTTGATAGTCAATATAAAAATTTGTATTTTTTATTTTAAAAGAAGTATCTTCTACATTATCAATTTTTTTAGAAGCTAACTCCAAGTCAATTCCTTTTCCAATAGTTCCTACTTTTTTGTGATTTTTATTATATATATCTGAAAGTTTTGTTGTGATAACATACTTTTGATAATGAGACTTTATATCTTTAATAAATTCACGTTCTTTTTTTTCTCTATATTGAATATATAAAAATACTCCTAGCCCAATGATACCTATGACTATTAAAATGATTAATATTTTCTTCTTCATAAAGTCACTCCTATTACTAATTAAATATACGCTAAAGAATTTAAAAATTGTTACCCCTTAATTAATAATTATTATACCATAAAAAGTTTAAAATTTACTATATTTATGTAGAAAAAAACTAGTTGTTTTGCCAACTAGTCACTTACTATTCTCCAATTTCTATATATTTTTTTTCTTCAATTTGTTTGTTTTCTTTCTTTTTAGGTATTTCTATTTTTAATGTACCATTTTTAAAGTGAGCTTTAATATCTTCTTCATTAATATCATTACCTATATAAAAACTTCTTGAGCATTCACCATAATATCTTTCTTTGCGAATAAATTTGCCCTTTTTATCTTGGTTTTCACCTTCGTTACTTGTTTTAGCATTAATCATCAAATAACCGTCTTCGATATTCATTTTGATATCTTCCTTATTAAATCCAGGTAAATCAATTAATAATTCAAAGATATCATCATGTTCTTTAATATCTGTTTTCATAATTTTACTATCATTCATATTAAAGAATGGATCATTAAAAATATCATCAAACAAATCAAAATTTCTTCTTGGTACTAACATCATACATATCTACTTCCTTTCATTTAATGTGTTGCCAACATTTTAGGTAGCACATCATATAACTTTGTACCTTTTATTGTAGTAGCTTTTCATACTACGATTATAATATATCACTGATTTTAGCACTTGTCAAGTGAAAGTGCTAATTTTTTAATTATTTCATTGCTTAACTTAGTCTATGATTTTGAAAATACATTTCCTAAACTATCATTTATAACTAAATTTGCCATATTATCATATGGGGTTTTATCTTTATTAATTAAAATTAAATACTTTCCTTTAAAATAATGTATTAAACTACTAGCAGGATAAACAGTTAATGAGGTCCCTCCTATAATTAACATATCTGCATTTTGGATAGCTTTAATTGAATTCGTTAACACATCAGGATTAAGTCCCTCTTCATAGAGAACAACATCTGGTTTAATCATTCCTCCACAACTGCATTTAGGAACACCCTCACTATTAAATACATATTTTGCATCATAAAACTTATTACAGTTCATACAATAATTTCTTAATATACTACCATGTAATTCATATACATTTTTAGATCCTGATTCTTGATGTAGCCCATCTATATTTTGTGTTATAATTGCTTTTAATTTACCTTGGGATTCAAGATTTGCTAATTTAATATGGGTTATATTTGGATTATACTCTAAGCTATTCATTTTTGACTTATAAAACTTGTAAAATTCATCTGGCTTATTCATAAAAAAAGTATGACTTAGTATTTCTTCAGGAGGATATTTATAAGTTTGATTATATAATCCATCTTTACTTCTAAAATCTGGGATGCCACTTTCTGTGGAAACTCCAGCTCCACCAAAAAAAACAATGCTATTACTTTCCTCTATTAATTTTTTTAATAGTTTTATCTTATCATCCATTTTTATCACCTATATATTTATTTTACTATCATTTTCTATACAAATCAAAGCAATATATGCTATTTTACAAATAACAAAATAAATATGGTTACATTTTTATTGGTATTAATATTGATTTCCAATTATTTCCAATTTTCTCATCATGAATAACTTGTTATTTTTTCCATAATATTCCATTTTTTTCAATTTTATATCTACATAAATCTATAATATTACTATATAAAAATGAATTTGTAACAAAAACAAATTCATTTCTTGTCTTTCTATAAACTAATAGTCATAACTTTTTTTAAGTTTTTGAAGATCTGGTGTGCATTAAATTTTTTCCCAATTATTATAAAATAAAAGAAAAAGGTTCTTAAACATTAAGGAGTGGTGAAAGAAATTTTACCACTTTTTAAAATACAAAAAAAGACATTACAACACAAA
>CANQKU010000112.1 GCA_947624535.1 uncultured Bacilli bacterium | reverse complement strand
GTAAAACAAGCACAAGGTAGATTAATTAAAAGATGTATTTATGCTGTTGCAATCTTCTTTATTGTATTCTTAGTTAACCTTGTTTTAGGATTAGTTTCTGTAGCAGGTGATGATGATGTTGGTGATGCTAGCGCTTGGTATAGTTGTTGGAATAATGTAGATTAAAATTTAATTGAAGAAAATTTATAAAAAAGAAATATAAAAATTGATATTTCTTTTTTTTTTTGTTATACTTATGATGATATATTATATTTTAAGGATGTGTCATAAATGACGAAGAAGTGCACAAAAATTTTATTTGTTGTTTTAACTATATTTATGTGTTGTTTTGCATTTCAAGTAAAAGCAAAAGAATTTAAAATAAATCCTATTTTTGAAATAGAAAAAAAATTTGAGAAGCCTCAAACTTGTAAATCTATTTTAGGTGATGTTAATGATGAAACATCAACTGCTTGGTTAATTCAAACGTTATTAAATTATTTAAAAATTTTGGGACCAACTATAGCAATTGTTTTAGGTAGTTTGGATTTTGGTAAGGCAATTATTACTTCAGATGAAGAGTCTATGAAAAAAGCTCAAAATGCTTTTATTAAACGTATTATTGCTGCAGTTGCTTTATTTTTTGTGCCATTGATAGTACAAATTTTATTGGGATTATTTGGAATTACTACAGATGATGCAAGTTGTGGACTAAAGTAATAAAAAAAGAAAAGAGGTGGTTTATACATGTTTAGTTTTGATACTGATACTCAAGTTACACATTGGTGGATGGATATTATTCGTGGATTGTTTGCTTTAATAGATAGAGCGGTTTATTCTCTACTTATGGTGATATATCAAATCTTTTTTACTATTGCTGATACAGAAATCCTTACAGGAGATACAGTAGCAGATTTTTATAATCGTGTTCAAGTAATTATTGGAATATTTATGATATTTAAAGTGTCAGTTTCCCTATTACAATCGGTAATGGATCCTGAACGTTTGACTAATAAGGATACTGGAATGGGTAAAATTATTAGTAGAATTCTTATTATGCTTGCCATGTTTGCAGCACTTAGACCATTAAACATACCAAATGCTGTAGAAGGAACATATAATGGATATTTAAAAAATAATGGATTGTTATTTGGTACTTTATATTCTTTTCAGTCACGTGTTATTGGTAATAATGTTTTAGGAAAACTCCTCTTGCCTAGTACAATGGTAGCGGATGATGAGGATATTGATAAAGATCATCCCGTTGATACATCTACTACAATTGATAAAGCTCAAAGTGCAAAAGATTTAGCAAATTCTGTACTTAAGGTATTTGTTAGAATTAATTTAAAAGAAGATGCTAGTGAGGATGGTGCTGACAATCCTGATAATTATATGTGTCGTAGTGGATGGGATCAAAATGATGAAGATGTAGATACTTATAAAGTATATAATTCTAAGAAATCATCTCCTTCAGATATTTTAGGTAATATTAATGACTGGTGTACAGGACCTAATGGTACGGATGATAATTATTCATTTGTTTATACACCAATAATTAGTACGATTTGTGGAGCAGTTTTAGTAGTAGTATTATTGGGATTTTGTATAGATATTGCTGTTAGGGCTTTAAAATTAGCAATTCTTAGACTTTTGGCACCTATACCAATTATTAGTTATATAGATCCAAAATCTGCTAAAGATGGATCATTTGCCTCTTGGGTTAAAACTTTAACTTCTACTTATTTAGATTTATTTCTTAGATTAGCTATTATTTATTTTGCTTTATTTGTAGTTAATGAGGTTATGGCTGATGGATTAAATCTTCCAAGTGGTATTATAGGGGCTTTTGCTAAAGTATTTATAGTTATAGGAATATTTATTTTTGCAAGAGTTGCACCAAAGTTTATAAAAGATGCTTTAGGTTTAAAGGGAACATTAAGCAATTATGGACTTTCTGCTTTAGCAGCTGGTGCGGGTGCTATTCGTGCAGGTGGAAATTTCCATGATGCTTTAGGTGCTAGTAGAGATGCTGTTGGAATGCAACAAGATGCATTTAATCAAGGAAAACAAGGACCAGGACTTGGTCAAAGCTTTACAAATGCTGAAGATAATATGGCTAAAGAATTAACTGGTAATGATAAAATGTCTTATCAACGAATGCGTAGAGGTTCCCGTGCATTAAGACGTGAAGGACTTACAGCAGGTAGAGTAGAAGATGAGAAGAATAAAATGTATAACTTACAAGATGAAGCAGAAATGGCCAAAACAATGTTATCAAGATTAAATCAAGGTGGCTGGGGTAATCTTACTCAAGATGAACAGCAAGCAATTGAAGGTTTATATAGGAAAAAACATCATATTGGAGATGGTCCATTGTCAGAAGATCAAATGGTAGATATGGTAGCACATGGTGCAACTGATTATTATAATATGAAGAAAACAGAAGCTGGAAAACAAGAAGCACTATATAAAGATATGCAAAATGAACTTGATAGACATGGTGGCTCTAGAAATAGTTATCGTGCTAAACGTGGTGATTTACGTGATAGACACCCTAGTGAAAGAAATACACAATTTTCTGATTTACTTACTCATGAAGGTAGAGATGCTATGAGAACAGGAAGCTTTAGAGAGACAATGCGTAATGTAGCTTCTATTCCTACTAATGCAACACTAAATAGAGCAGACCGTAGAAATGCTAGAAGAGATGAAAGAATTGGAGAAGATCAAGATGCAGCAAATGTAACTAATCAAAATATGGATGCTTATCATGAAAGCCGTAACAATCGTAATAATCCATAAAAAAGGGAGTGTGATATAAGTGAATTATTTAATACCAGCAAATACTAAAAAAGGTTTATTAATACTAGGAATATTCCGTCCATTTGATTTAATTTTATTTGGTAGCGGAGTACTCGTAACATTATTATTTATGACATTACTACCATTAACTTCAACATTAGTTACTGTGTTAGTTATTTTACCGGCTTTAATAACAGGCTTTTTGGTAGTACCTGTGCCATATTATCATAATATGTTAAATGTCATTTTAGAATTGATTGAGTTTTTCATTAATCAAAGACATTATAAATGGAAAGGTTGGTGTGTTAGAATTGGCGAACGCAAAGAATCAAGTAAAAAATAGGTCAACAGAAGATTGGCTACCAGTAAAAGCTATCCAAAATGGAATGATTTATACGTATGGAAATTACAAAGTAACAGGAGTAAAAATTACTCCACGAAATATCTTTATTTTGGATGCTAATTCCCAAGATAATATTCTAATTAGTTTAAAAAACTTCTATAATATGATTGACTTTGAGTTTTGGCTAGTAGTTGCCGATAGACCAGTTGACTTATCTATTTATATGTCTCAACTTCAATTACAATTAAATGATACTCAAGCACCTGCTATTAGAAAATTAATTTTACAAGATTTAGATAAAGCTCAAATGTTTATTAACAATAATATTGTAGATACTGAATATTATCTATTATTTAAAGAAAAAGATGAAGATATTATTCAAAAGAAAATTAGACTATTAATTAATGGGTTAGCAACTTGTGGATTAAATGCTGCTCAGGCTAGTAACGAAGATTTGAGAGTAATGCTTGATAATTTCTTAAATGGGGGTCAAACTACAGAATTTGGAACGGTGATGCCAGTATGAGTGTAAATATAAGA
>CANQKU010000111.1 GCA_947624535.1 uncultured Bacilli bacterium | reverse complement strand
GTGTGTTTGTATTGGAATTCCAAAATAGGGTGTAGGTGATTATATGAGGTTTTTAGATATTAATAATGGTAATTAAGAGTTTAAACTTAATAAATTTTAGAAATTATTCTAATCTTAATTTAAATTTTCATCCTAAAATGAATATTATAATAGGACAAAATGCTTTAGGTAAAACAAATATCTTAGAAAGTATTTGCGTTTTAGCATTAACGAAATCTTACCGAAATGGGGTAGAACCTAATCTAATATCTTTTGGTAAAGAAAAAGCCAAAATAAAAGGAAAAGTAAAGTCTGATAAAGTTTTAAAAACTATGGAAATTATAATAGAACAAGGACAAAAAAAATTAAAAATAAATCAGACTGAAATAAAAAAAATTACAAATTATATATCAAACTTAAATGTGATAGTTTTTACTCCGGAAGATTTAGAAATAATTAAAGGATCACCAAGTATTAGAAGAAATTTATTAAATATTGAACTAAGTCAAATATCTTCCAAATATTTAAATACATACAATGAATATAATAAACTCCTAAAAATGAGGAATGAATATTTAAAATTATTATTAACATCATCTATTGCTGATACATCTTATTTTGATATTATTACAGAGAAATTGATAGAAAAAGCAATTATTATTTATCAAGAAAGAAAAAAATATCTTGACTTAATTAATGAAAATATTCACCTTATTTATGAAAAAATTACTAAGGAGTCAGGTTTAGTTGTTAAATATGAGCCTAATATTGAATTTAATAGTTTTGATAAAGAAGAATTAAGAAAGAAACTTAAATACACATTTAAAAAGAATTATAAGAAAGAACTTAATTATGGAATGACCTTATTTGGTCCACATAGAGATGAGTTTTCTATCTATTTAAATCAAAATAATTTAAAATTTTTTGGCTCACAAGGACAACAAAAAGTAGCTATATTATCATTTAAATTAGCAGAAATTGATATTTTTAAAAAATATAATAATACAAATCCAGTCTTATTATTAGATGATATCTTTAGTGAATTAGATATAGCTAAAAGAAATAAACTATTAGAATACATAAGTAAAGATATTCAAAGTATTATTACAACGACTGATTTGAAAAATATAAGGAAAAAGTATTTATTAGATGCTTATATTTATGAAATTAAAAATGGAATAGTAGAAAGAAGGAATTGACATGGAAGAAATGGTAGAAAAAGAGTATGACTCATCGTCTATACAAGTATTAGAGGGATTAGAAGCAGTAAGAAAACGTCCTGGAATGTACATTGGAACAACTAGTTCAAGGGGTCTTCATCATTTAGTATGGGAAATTGTTGATAATGCTATAGATGAAGCTTTAGCAGGGTATTGTACTCATATAGAAGTAGTGATTGGAAAAGAAAATACAATTACTGTTAAAGATGACGGAAGAGGAATACCTGTAGAAATTCACCCAAAAACTGGAAAAAGTACTGTAGAAACTGTTTATACTGTATTGCATGCTGGTGGTAAATTTGGTGGTGGAGGCTACAAAGTTTCTGGTGGTCTTCATGGTGTAGGAGCTAGTGTTGTTAATGCCTTAAGTAGTTGGCTAGAAGTAACAGTTTATAAAAATGGTAAAGTTTATTATCAAAAATATGAAGATGGAGGTCGTCCAGTTGATAATTTAGCTGAAATTGATACATGTTCCGAAGAACGTACAGGAACTACCGTTACATTTAAACCTGATCCAGAAATATTTACTGATACTACAATTTATGACTATGAAATTTTAAAAACAAGATTAAGAGAATTAGCATTTTTAAATAGAGGATTAAAGATTTCTATTTATGATGAAAGAGAAGATAATAAAAAGGATTCTTTCTGCTATGAAGGTGGTATTAGTGAATATGTTCAAATGATCAATAAAAATAAAAATCCTATTCATGATACAATTATTGACTGCAATGGAAATGTTGATGATATTTCACTAGAAGTTGCTCTACAATATAATGAAACTTATAATGCTAGTATTTATTCATTTGTTAATAATATTAATACTCCAGAAGGTGGTACGCATGAAGATGGAGTTAGACGTGCATTAACTAGAATTTTAAACAAATATGCAACGAATGCTGGATTTCTTAAAAATAACGATAATCCATTAACTGGTGATGATGTTAAAGAAGGATTAACCATGATTATTTCTGCAAAGCATCCAAATCCACAATTTGAAGGTCAAACTAAAACAAAACTAGGAAATAGTGAAGTAAGAAGTATTGCTGATAAAATATTTTCTAGTGCATTAGAGAGATTTTTAATGGAAAATCCTGATCAAGCAAAAGTGATAATTGAAAAGAGTATGACTGCATCTCGTGCTAGAATTGCAGCTAAAAGAGCAAGGGAATTAACAAGACGTAAAGGAGATTTAGACGTTACAAACTTTTATGGAAAATTATCTGACTGTAAGAGTAAAGATCCTGCTGTAAGTGAGATATTTTTAGTCGAAGGTGACTCAGCAGGAGGATCTGCTATTAAGGGTAGAGATAGTATGACTCAAGCAATTTTACCACTTCGAGGAAAAATTTTAAATGTAGAAAAAGCAAGATTAGATAGAGCTCTTTCTAATGAAGAAATTAAGACAATTATTACGGCATTTGGTACAGGAATAGGCGAGGATTTCAATTTAGATAAGTTAAGATACGATAAGATTATTATTATGACAGATGCTGATGTGGATGGATCACATATTAGAGTTTTATTATTAACTTTATTTTATCGCTTCTTTAGACCTATTGTTGAAGCAGGTCACGTGTATGCTGCACAACCACCATTATTTGTTATTAAACATGGTAAAACGATTAAATACGTACTTAATGAACAAGAGCGAGATGAATATTTGAGTACTTTATCACCTAATACGAAATATGACATTATGCGTATGAAAGGATTAGGGGAAATGGATGCTGAAGAATTAAATGAAACAACTATGGATATAGAAAAAAGGGTATTAAGACAGATAACTGTAGAAGACACAATGGCAGCAGATGAGACTTTTTCTAAATTAATGGGTGAAGAAGTAGAACCTAGAAGAACATTTATTGAAGAGAATGCAGTTTATGTTGAAAATCTTGATATATAGGAGGTAGAGTATAATGGATAGATTAGAAAAAAATAACATAGTTAATGAAGTAAAAGACTCGTTTTTGGAATATTCTATGAGTGTTATCGTATCTCGTGCTTTACCAGACTTGAGAGATGGATTAAAACCTGTTCATAGAAGAATACTATATTCTATGTATGAGTCTGGATATACTCCAGATAAGCCTCATAAAAAGAGTGCGAGAATTGTTGGAGACGTTATGGGTAAATATCACCCTCATGGAGATTCAAGTATTTATGAAGCCATGGTAAGAATGGCTCAGGATTTTTCTTATCGATATATGCTAGTGGATGGTCATGGAAACTTTGGTAATATCGAAGGATATGGTGCTGCTGCTATGCGTTACACTGAGTCACGTCTTTCTAAAATTTCTTTGGAATTACTTAGAAATATTAATAAAAATACAGTTAATTTTGTTCCTAACTTTGATGAATCTGAAAAAGAACCTGAGATTTTACCATCTCGTTTTCCAAATATTTTAGTTAATGGAACAATGGGTATTGCTGTAGGAATGGCTACGAATATACCTCCTCATAATTTGGGAGAAGTTATTGATGGACGCGTTGCTTATATCGATAATCCAGATATTGATTTAGATGGATTGAT
>CANQKU010000110.1 GCA_947624535.1 uncultured Bacilli bacterium | reverse complement strand
CTAGTAAATAGAACAAATTTTTATAAACCTGCATTTAGTTTAAAAATTTGCGATTTTTCATTTGTCAACAGTCTGAAGAGCAACTTATGTTACTCTTTATTTTTATGGACCTGATTCTTCAGGAGTATACTCTGCTGGCTGTATATAATAAACTGATGGATCATTAGAATTTGTATAAGTTGTTCCATTATAAGTGAATTGGTAAGTGATTGTACAAGAAGTTGCATCTTTAAATACGCCTGTACCACAATTTGAACTATCCCTAACTGTAACTGATATATCTTCCATCACAGTACCATTTATAGTTGCATTACAATTAATATTATTACCAGTTGGTAGAGGATCACCTACCTTGTATCTTTCTAAGTCAGAACAAGATATTCCAGCTTTAATGGCAGTTTCTTTTAACGTATAACTTGCAGCATCGCTTTGAGCACCACTATAACTTTTATAAGTAGCTATTACTTTATATGTTCCATATGGACTTTGGGTATTAAATGTATATGACGTATTCTCAGTAAATGTTAGTAAAGTATTACCTTGATATACATTATATCCAAATGTACCATAGTTTTCATCTTTTTCTAAACGATTTACTTTATTCCAACTAATTGTTACACGATTACCATTTGTTGCAACTTTTAGACCAGTAGGGGTAGCTAATTTTGTATTAACTGCATCACTACCATCAGGTTCATGTCCTTTTTTAAAGTATTCATATACAACTGAACCGGAATATCCATCTTTAGCAACTTGAGGTGGATTAGATCCAGCTATAATTCCTAATTTTACAACACTGTTTGGCATTTTAAATTCTTCTTTATTTTTTTCAAATACACCATTAGCTAAAGCTAAGAATAATCTATCTTTTTGAAGTGTAGCAGGAATATTTCTAGAAACATATTCACCAGTTTTATCAATATAGTTATATCCATACCACATACCAATAACAGTTTTAGTAGTATAGCCAATTACCCATGAGTCTCTAATTGCATCACTTGGCATATTATTATTTTTCATAGTTTCTGCATCATAGTTAGTAGTTCCAGTTTTAGCAGCGACATTATTAGGTTTTCCACCAGTGATAGAAACATCTTGTAAAACACTAGATATCATATAAGCAGTAGCATCACTCATAACTTTTTTAGGCTTTTGTTTAAATTCTTCAGTTTTTCCTGTATCACGATATACAATTTTACTGACAGAGTATGGCTCATTATAATATCCACCATTTGAGAAAGCAGCATACGCAGCACTCATTTGAAGTGGTGATACTCCAGTAAAGGCTCCAATAGCATGAGCTTCATGAAGAGTAGTAGGCTCTTTTGTATCACTTTCATCTTTTGTATTGACACATTCTTTTTCTTCTGGATCATATTCATATCCACTACTACATACTTCAGGTTGAATACCTAAATTAGTAACAAAGTCTAAGATTTTTTTCTTATCTACTTGTTGGAAAGCTTTTAAAGCAGGAATATTACGTGAAGTAGATAAACCTCTTCTTAACGTAACTGTACCAAAATATCCTCTATCCCAGTTATTGATTGGTGTTCCATCAGAATATTGATAAGGAGAATCATCAAATAATGTATAAGTAGACCAGTTATTGTATTCTATACCAGGACCATAGTCAAATAATGGTTTAGCAGTAGATCCAGGCTGTCTTTTCATTTGAGTCGCATAGTTGAAACTATTAACACCATCTCCACTACGATTACGACCATTACCAATCGCTAGAATTTTACCAGTTTGTGAGTCTAAGACAGATACAGCAGATTGAATTTTATCATTAATCCAAGTATAAGTTTTTCCATCCATAACGTCATTAACACCATTTTGTTTAGATCTATCCATATTACTATAAATAAGTAGAGGAGTAGTATAAGCATTAACACCATATCTATTACTAATTTCTTCTACAACTGTATCAATATAACCTTGATAAGGAGAAGTAGAAGCTTTAGAAACTTCAGCAGTTAAAGAACTAACAGGAATACTTTTGGCCATTTTATATTCTTCATCAGTAATATATCCATGTCTTTTCATTAAATATAATACGGTATCACGTCTTTTTGAAGCTTCATCTGGATTAACTGTAGGACGATAAAGATTAGGTGATTTAAACATACCAGCTAAAATAGATGCTTCACTCAAGTTTAAGTCAGATACGTCTTTACCAAAATATTCTTGAGATGCTTCTTGAACACCATAAATGTTTCCACCTAAGAAGTGATTGTTAACATAAAATTCAATAATTTGTTCTTTAGAATAATTTTTTTCTAATTTAAATACGGCTAAATAAATATCAGTAAATTTACGAATAATACCTTGAATACCACCAGATACACTAGAAGTAAAAGTATTTTTTATAACTTGCATTGATAATGTAGATGCTCCACCAGCATCCGAATGTCCTGTTAACTGACCAATAGTTGCTCGTAAAAATCTAGGTGCATCTAGTCCATTATGTTGATAAAATCTAGAATCTTCTGTAGCAATAATAGCGTCTACTAAAACTTGTGGTAATTCATCATAACTAACTTTATCTCTCATTTCAGTTCCTAATTTAATAATTTCATTACCATCTTTATCATAGATAATAGTAGATTCTTTTGTATTTAATTCTTTCTTATTAAACTCAGGTGCTTTTATAGTTACATATACTAAGAAAGCTGCGAATAATAAAAGCAATAAAATACCAAAAGTTAATATAAGAATTAATAAGAAATTAACAATCCTTCGCTGTCTCTTATTATTTTTTACTTTATCTAATAATTTAGCAACACCCATAATAATAGCAATTGCTACAATGGTAACGATAGTAAAAATAAGACCCATATTAATGTAGCATAATACTAAAAGAATAACTAATAAAATTGATAAAACAATTTTAGCATTTTTAGGTAACTTCGCTGGATTTGTGGATAACCTTTCTTTTCTTTTACCATTACTTTTTACTTGTTTAATTTTTTTTGTACGTTCCTTTTTACTCATGATTTACCTCCAATATTTGATCTACAAATTCTAAATAATCTAATCTAGGGTTTAATTTATGTTTTATTAAGTAACCTTTCTTTTGAAAATAACTAAGAGGAATAGATTTCCTATTATTATGACTAATAAAGTCTAATAAGTCAGTGGCTTTTAGAAAGTAGGTTTGATCTAGTGTAGAAAACCTAATAATTAGAAATGCAATACCTCCATGTCTAATAACATTTTCTAAATGTTTAATTTGGTGTTTATGGATATTTCCTAAATGAAATGAAGTATGACTTTTAGTTTCTTTGGCTTCAAAGTCAATATATTTTCCCTTATAAATACCATTATAGTCAGTCGTAGATGGTTCTTGAAAATATGCTTCTTTAATAGTAGCCAAACTTCTTGATTGATAATCTACATTAACAATCTTTATAGGTGTAGGCTTCTTATAAATATATGCTCTATCAATATTCCTATAATATTCATTGGTAATATTTAAATCACCCTCTAAATCCATCCCCCTATTTTTATAGGAAATATGGTGATGAGTTGTATTCTTCGTAATCCCATTTGGATAATTCATATAATCACCTACTCTTAATTATACTATACTTTCAATAAATTTACTATAGATTTCGTTACTTATTAATAGATTTTTTTTAAATAATTGAAAAATCTAGGAAATAATGAAATTTTAATTAATATATAAAACTAAATAATATTTAAAAACATAAATTAATGCTTTTTGTGAATAAAATTTTTCTTGACAAAAGCCCTGGGGGGGGG
>CANQKU010000109.1 GCA_947624535.1 uncultured Bacilli bacterium | reverse complement strand
TATCTACAAATATTTTTAGAAAAGAAAAAAGTGGTAAAATTTCTTTCACCACTCCTTAATGTTTAAGAACCTTTATTCTTCAACATTCCAGTTTATTTCTTTTAAATTATTTTTCTTTAAAAACTCATTTGTTTTAGAAAATGGTTTACTTCCAAAAAAGCCATTATAAGCAGAAAATGGAGATGGATGAGCTGATGAGATAACATAGTGAATTGGATTAGTAATTAACTTACTTTTTTGTTTAGCGAAATTTCCCCATAGGATAAAGACAATTGGGGTATTTTTTTTATTTAATTTTCTAATTACCTCATCAGTGAAAATTTCCCAACCCTTATCTTTATGAGATGCTGGGGATGACTTTTGAACAGTTAAAACAGCATTTAAAAGTAATACTCCTTGTTTAGCCCATGGAATTAAAGAATTACTTTTAGGAAATGGAATACCCATATCACTTTCTAACTCTCTAAAAATATTTTGTAATGATGGAGGTTTATTTACACAATTTTTAACTGAAAAAGATAACCCCTCTGCTTGCATTTCTCCATGATATGGATCTTGACCTAAAATTACTACTTTAACGTCTTTATAACTAGTAAAACGAAAAGCATTAAATATCTCACTCTTTGGAGGATAAATAACTTTTTCATGATATTCATTATCAACAAATGATATTAAGTTTTTAAAATAATCTTTCCTATATTCATCTTTTAATAATTCATCCCAGTCATTACCTATCATAAACTACCTCCTTACTTATGATAACTTTCATTATGATTAATTTTAAATGAACGATAAATTTGTTCTAATAGTATTACTCTAAATAATTGATGAGGAAAAGTAAGTTTAGAAAAAGAAATTTTTTCATTAGCTTTAGATAATATATCACTACTTAAGCCATAGCTACCGCCTATTATAAAAGTTATATTACTATTAATATTATAAATTTTATCAAGTTTTTCTGCTAACTCTATAGAAGATAATGTACTACCATTTATATCTAAGGCAATAATATAATCTTTTAAATTTAAATGAGATAAAATTCTTTCTTTTTCTATATCTTTAGCTTTATTAATATCATTAATTCCTAAGTCTGCTACTTCAATAAGTTCTAATTTAGTATATTTAGATAATCTTTTTTGATATTCTTTAATAGCATCTTGAAAATACTTTTCTTTAATTTTTCCTACACATATAATTTTTATCATACTAGACCTCGATTAATTCTAATTCTTCATCTTGCTTAGCTACTAAAAGTTTAATTGGCTTATCACTAAGAGCTACTTCACATTCTCCATAAGCTAACTCTTTAGTATTATTTTTTTCACTTATATGTGCTAAAACAACATATTTAGTATTTTCAGTAGTAATTTTTTTCAAATAACTAGCTGTAGTTTTATTAGATAAATGGCCCCTATCACTAACTACTCTTTCTTTTAAAAATCTAGGATAAGGTCCATCCATAAGCATAGCTTCATCATGATTACTTTCTATTACATAAATATTTTTATCTTCCATCTTCTTTAGATATTTACGATTAATATAACCTGTATCTGTAACATGTACTAAGGTTTTATTTTTATATTCTATAATGTAGCCAACTGAAATATCAGTATCATGAGAAGTATGAATTAATTCGACATGGACATCTCCAATAGAAAATTCATCATTTATAAAAATACATTTTTCAAGTGGGACAATATTTTTTAATTCATGATACATTTCTTTTGGAATATAAAGTGGAATATTTGTTTTTTTCATTAGTGTTTCTAAACCCTTTATATGATCACTATGACTATGAGTTACAAAGATAGCACTGATATCATTATAGGTTAGATTATTATTTTCTAAGTGTTTTAATACATTTTGATAAGATAGACCCATATCAATTAATAATTTTATATCATCACACATTACTAATGAAACATTTCCCTTAGATCCACTTGCTAGAACTTTAACTTTCATATTAATAGAAATTCATTGCATTTAATGCAACGCCTCCACGATATGGTACACCTTTCCAAATACTAAAATGTAAATGAACACCAGTTGCATATCCAGTTCTACCCATACCGCCAATAACTTGTCCCTTAGTTACATTTTGACCAACTGATACATAATAACAACCTGAACAAAGATGATTATATTGAGTGTAGTAGCCATTATGATGGTCAATAACAATATGCTGTCCATTCATAGAGTCTGAGCCTATTTTCATAACTGTTCCACTTTGAGCTGCAAAAATATTTGAATTAAATCCACAACCTGCAATATCAGTACCATCATGAAGTGTTCCCCAACGATATCCAAATGGACTAGTAATTGTTGAACATGTAGCAGGCCAGCCCCATTCACCTTTAGTAGCGACAACTGTCCCATAACCTTGTCCATAGTAGCTTCCATAAGAACTTTCTTTTCCACCTTTAATTACTATTTCCTTAACAGGAGCTTGCAACTGCTCAGTTTTTACTGTAACTACGTTGGTAATTTCACCATTTACTTTTTGAATTTTTTGAGTTACACGGTTCTTTCCCTTAGATCCTTTTTGTTGTATTTGTGTATATCCAACATACTTAGAATTATCATATTTAGTTTCAGTTGCATAATTAACATCGACATCAGAGATAGAATGATCTTCTTCTACTAAATCAAATTGAGGTTGTAATATTCCTATAGTAACTTCTTGTCCTGCATACAACAAGCTATTTTTATCTTTAAATGAAGTATTAGCTACTAAAAATTCTTCAGCTGAAATTTTATTATTAAAAGCTATATCTTCAATAGTATCTCCTGATTTTACTGTATATTTCTTTTGGTCAGTGGTAGTTCCAAATAATAAGAATTTAGTTAATTCTTCGGAACTTTGATATATTTTCTCATCAACAGGAATTTTTTTCTTCTTGATACTAATTTTATTTTCTATATATAAATTTTCAATAATAGATCCTGTTTCTTTAATTTCTTCTTGATTATCTTTTTCATAAGCATCATATTTTTCTCTAGTGATGAATGATACAACTGTATTTTCAATAGCATCTTTAAATATCTTATCATCTAGAGTATATATATTTTTATCTTTTTCTTGAACTGTCTTACCTTCGTTTTTTTGTTTCTTTAGACCATTAATTGTAATTTCATAGCCCTGTATAGTAAATGGTTCAATGTCTTTTATCTTATCATAAATAGTTTTTATAGTAGATATTTTTCCATTGAATGTTACTTCTTTAGTAATATCTAACTCATCTGGTACATAAACTTTTCCTACACCATATTTCTTTTTAATACTTTCTTGTTTTTTATCGATATATTTTTCTAAATCTTGTTTAGATAAAATTAATCCTAAGGACTCTCCTTTTAGATAAACTCTATATACCTCTTGAGGTTCTTTCATACTTTTTGAAGTTCCAATAGTTACTAATAAAAAACTTATAATAAGTGAAATAAATGTATAAATTATTACCTTGGTATTCACTAATTTTCAGCTCCTCTTTCTTCTTTTTTCATACTCAAAAATGTTGAAGTATTCTTTTTAAATAATAATTCTATTGTTGCAGTTGGGCCATTACGGTGTTTTCCAATAATTAATTCACTGATACTTACGTCATCTTCTCTTTTAGCTTCTTTATGATAATAGTCATCACGATATAAAAATGATACGATATCAGCATCTTGTTCAATTGATCCTGACTCACGTAAGTCACTCATTAATGGACGTTTATCTTCTCTTGACTCTACCCCACGTGATAATTGAGCTAAAGCAATTACTGGAACATGCAATTCCATCGCTAAAGTTTTTAAACTTCTTGAAATATCAGATACTTCTTGTTGTCTATTAGCACCATAATTTTTACCACCAGAAATTAATTGTAAGTAGTCAA
>CANQKU010000108.1 GCA_947624535.1 uncultured Bacilli bacterium | reverse complement strand
TTTTTCTAAATTTATAATAAAGGAATCCAATTATAATTAAACCGATACCTATAAATAAAACATTTATGCCAAATAATCCAGTTTGAGGGCTATTTTCAAGGGGCGTATCTTTTTGAGTTTCATCTGTACTATTATTATTTATTTGTAATAGAATCTTAGCTACTTTAGATTCAAATATATTACCTGCTTTATCTTTAACAAAAGCATATAATATTTTTTCACCATTCTCCGAACTAAAATTATATTCAGAATTAATTATTTTACCCGTTTCTTTTTGCCAATTACAATCTGTATAACTATTCAAAGTACTTAAACAATAACTATCTATATCATCATCATTTGTTAATATATTAATTTTTGTTTTTGAAGATGATGTTACTAAAGTATCTTTTGTATCTCCTAAATAAAAATCCTCAATAACAGGTACTTTTGTATCTAAGATAATATTAGCACTTTTACTTAAAGAAATTAATCCAGCCTCATCTTTTAAAAATAAATATAAAGTTTTATTACCATTAGTTTCATCAAATTCATAAGAAACATTTATTAAGCCTTTTGTACTTATTTTTTGCCATTTACAATCACTACTACTATCATTTATATTAAGGCAATAACTTTCTACATCATTATCATCAAATGTTCCATTTACAATAACTTTCTTATTATTAGTATATCCAGAATTATTACCACTAAGATAATAATTTTTAATCACCGGTTTCGTAGTATCTAAAATTATATTATCACTGGCAACATTGGAAACAATATTTAAATTATTTTTAATAAAAGCATACAATGTTTTAATACCATCACCATTATCAAAAAGATAAGTGTTAGTAATTTCTTTATTACTATTATTTAACCAACTACAATTATTACTATTATTTGTAGTACTTATACAATAGGAAACAATATTTTCTTCATCCGTTACTAATTTATATGTTATTTCTTGATTAGTAGTATATTTACTATTATCATTTATGGTAAAACTTTTTATCAATGGCTTTGTTGTATTTAAAGTTATATTATCACTTTTAGCATTAGATACTAAACCAGCTTGATCTTTAATATAGGCATTTAAAACTTTTTCTCCATTAGTACCAGATAATATATATTCAGATTCAATTTCATTGCCAGTAGTACTATGCCAAATACAGCCATTATAATTATCAGCTTCAGTAATACAATAATTAGTAACATCATTGTCACTCCACTTTAGATAAATTAATGTGTTTGTATCACCAATTACTGATGGATTATTTTTACCTCCTATATAGAAAATATCTATTATAGGTTTATTTGAATCAAGTATAACATCATCAGATTTAAAGTTTGATATTAATCCAGCTTTGTCTTTAATAAATGCATATAAAGTTTTTGAACCATTTACTTCATCTAAACTATAACTAAAAGTTATACTATTACCAGTAACATTTATCCAATTACAATTAGCACTATCAATATCACTTTTTATACAATAACTTGCAATATCATTATTTTGCCAACTCAAATATATATTAGTATTATTATCAGTTATTATTGCTGGATTATTATTTCCCCCAATATAGAATTCTTTAATAGTTGGATTAATTGTATCTAAAATAATAGAATCATCTTTACCTAATGAAATATTACCTGCTCGATCTTTTAAAAATACATATACAGTTTTATCTCCATTCTCTGCAGTTAATATATAAGGAACGGTCATATTTTTATCATGAGTACTACTCCATGCACAATTATCAGCACTATTACTTAAGCTAAGGCAATAATTCTCTACGTCATCATCATTCCAATTAAAAAAAATATTAGAATTAATAGTAGTTGTATATGCAGGATTACTACTTCCTCCTAGATAAGCACTTTGAACTATAGGACTAGTGGTGTCTAAATCGATACTATCACTTTTGACATTAGAAATAATATTATTACTATCTTTTATGAATGCATATAAAGTTTTTTCACCATCACCAGGAGTTAATGTATAATCACCAATTACACTTTGACCTGATACAGCTTTCCAATCACAATGTTCACTACTATTTTCTGTACTAATACAATAATTAGTAATATTTTCTTCATCCCATGCTAAATTAACTTTTACATTTAATGAATTTGTATATGCATCATTAGCAGTATTTCCAATATAAAAACTATTTATAGAAAGAGTAACATAATGTATGTTAAGTGTAACGTTCATTATATCTATATTATTTAAATAACGACCATAAGTGTAACCTATTGTAATTGGTTTATCATTGAAAGTAATTTTTCCATCATTATAATTTACATTACTATTAGATTGAACCCTGGAAACTTTCTCTGTATCAAGGTTCGCATCATATTTTTTTAAATCAATTTCATATGAAGTACTATTGGTAGGTAAATAAATATCAAAAGTTTGATGTTTTAAACTTGTATTAAAAGTTTCATCATATAATGTGCTATTATATTCTACTCCTTCTTCTTCTTTAATTGAGTGAAAATTAATGGAGTCAAAATTATGAGACAACATTCTATTGTTTTCAATATTCAATATTAATAAATTACGTTGAATTTCTTCATTAGTTATATCTAATTTTGATAATTTATTATTTGGTAAATACAGTATTTTTAATTCTGAGTTGTTATTAACATCAATATTTGTTAACATATTATCACTGGCACTTATTGTTTTTAATTCAGTTAAATTATCAACGTTAAGTGTTTTTATTTTATTTACATTTAAAAATATTTGCTTTAATAAAGTATTTTGGCTAAAATCTATGTTTTCTAATTTATTATGAGAAATTAGTATTTCAGTTAATCTTTTATTATTTCCTAAATCAATAGTAGATAAATTATTATAAGATAAATTTAAAAATTTTAAAAGAGTATTTTGGTTTAAATCTATTATCCCTAAAGAATTATGTTGTAAATCTATAGATTGTAAATTTATATTATTTGTTAAATTTATTTCACTTATTGTATTATTACCTGCTTTAAGTGTTTGTAAATTTGCTAAATTATTTAAATTTGACAATGCTGGTATTCTATTATTTTCTACATCTAAGTCCTCTAAAAGGGTCAAATATTGAATGTCAGGATCTGTTGTAAATTTATTATGTGACAAATCAAGTTTTTTTAGATTAGTTAAAGATTGTAATCCCGGTACATTTGTCAAACTATTATGCGATAAATCAAGAGTTTGTAAACTAGTTAAATTTTGTATGCTAGATATATTAGATAAACTATTATAACTTATATTTAAGTATTCTAAATTCTTTAAATTCACAATATTTGGTAATGTTGTAAAATTGTTACTTACTAAACTTAATGATTTTAAGTTAGTTAATAATTCGACATCAGGTAATGATGTTAATTGATTTGCGCTAAGATTTAATTCTGTTAATCCTGAATTATGGCTAATATCTATATTTGTTAAGTTACCACCTTGTATATTTAATTTTGTTAATTTTGTGTTTTGACTTACATTAATACTAGGAATTTTTGTATAGTATAAACTTAAAGATGTTAATTTAGATAAATTTTCTAAAGAAATACTATCCAAAAGATATTGATTAATGTATAAAGATTGTAATTCAGTTAATTTTTCCAATCCTTTAGTAGAAATTTTTATTTGTGGGTGATTAATCATGGGAGCACCATCACAATCTAATTCAGTTATCGTTCGTAATTGTTCATCTGATAAATTACTTTTAAGTGTTTCTTGTGCGTCATTTGCTTTATTATAAGCTCGGATAACACAATTATAAAAATTAGTATCATCAAAATTAGGATTACCTGGCGTAGTATCAACCGCATCTGTTCTATTAATACATACAATAGCTAATATAATTATTATTACTGATATACCAATAAGTAATTTTTTTTGTTTGATTTTTTCTATTACATCATTCATTACATCACACCTAACAACGATATCTATTATTACTTAAATTA
>CANQKU010000107.1 GCA_947624535.1 uncultured Bacilli bacterium | reverse complement strand
CGAATTTTTAGGAAACTAAAAAGTGAAACGTGGTAAACCCCGCGAGTGAGAAACCCAAATTATGGTAGGGGAGCTTTAGCAAGGGAATAATAACTAAGCTAAGGACTGAGAAATCAGTAGATAAATGTTTGTCGCCTATTAATAGGTACAGAACATGGCTTATAAAGTATTAATTATTTTTTTTATTTTTATTATAAAGGTGGTATAAACGGTGAAAGAATTAGGTGAATATTTAAAACAAACTAGAATTAGTAATGGTGTAAGTATAGAAGAAGCTGCTGAAGATAATAATTTATCTATTTCTCAGTTAGAAAATATTGAAAGTGGAAATGTTCGTGCATTTAAAGACGTATATAAATTAAAAGAATATATTAAAGCTTATTCAAAATACTTAGGACTTGATCCTAATGACGTATCTGATGAATTTAATGAATTTTTATTTGAACATACCTCTAAAATATCTTTAGATGATATCTTACAAGCTAAAAAACAATTAGAAGAAAAAGAAGATAAAAAGATTAAGTCACCATATACAAAAGAATACAAAAAAAGTATTAATTATCGTCCAATTTTATATATTTTAGCTGGTCTTATTATAATAGGAGTAATTGTTTATATTACTATAATGATATTTAATAAAGAACCTGTTCATAGTGAAGTATTATGTGGTAGTAGGGAGGAAAATTATGAATTTACCAACTAAATTAACTGTAGTTAGAATAATTTTGAGTGTAGTAGTTATTGCTATTTTAGTTTTTCCATTTTATACAGTAGGAATTAGTTTTCCAAAGTATAATGTTTTAGGAATAGTTGTTAATCTAAAATATATTATATCTGGGATTATCTTTATTATAGCTAGTGTTACTGACTTTATAGATGGGTATTTAGCTAGAAAAAATAATCAAGTTACTAATACTGGTAAAATGCTAGATGCTATTGCTGATAAAGTTTTAGTTGACTCTGTATTAATTATTTTAGCTGCTCAAGGTTTTATATCTGTGATGATACCTATTGTAGTAGTGCTAAGAGATATTGTAGTAAATGCTATTAAAATGGAAGCAGCAGGTAAGGGTAAAGTTGTAGCAGCCATAAATAGTGGAAAATTAAAAACAGCAGCTTTAATGATTGGTATTTCTCTAACATTCTTTTATAATTTACCATTTGAAGCTATAAATATAAGAGTTGCTGACTTCTTATTATATTTCGCAACTATCATGTCTATTATTTCTGCTATTGAATATTTTAATTTAAATAAAAATATTATTTTTTCTAAGGAAGAAATTTTAAATTAGAGTAAAAATTAGCCTAAAAATTAAATTTTCCCTAGGGGAATTTTTAATTTTTAAATGGTAAATTTTAACAAATTAAACAATTGTTCGAATTTTCTCTTGCGTTTTTAAAAAAAATAGTATAAAATAATATTGTAAGTAATTTACAAGGAGGAAAATATGAGCAAAGTTGTAAGTAAAGAAACAAACAAAGATAAAGACAAAGCTTTGGAACAAGTATTAAATGATATTGAAAAACAATTTGGAAAAGGAGCCATTATGAAATTGGGTGAGAATACCCATAGTAAAGTTGATGTATGTTCAAGTGGCTGCTTATCACTTGACGTAGCACTTGGTGTTGGTGGATATCCTAGAGGAAGAATTATTGAAATCTATGGTCCTGAGTCAAGTGGTAAAACTACATTCGCATTACAAGCAATTGCGGAGCAACAAAAACGTGGAGGTAGAGCAGCATTTATTGATGCTGAACATGCCTTAGATCCTGTTTATGCCCAAAAATTAGGTGTAAATATTAACGAATTATTACTATCACAGCCAGATACTGGAGAACAAGCCTTAGAAATTTGTGAAGCTTTAGTAAGAAGTGAAGCAGTTAGTATTATTGTAATTGACTCAGTTGCGGCTTTAGTACCACAAGCTGAAATAGATGGAGAGATGGGAGATTCACATGTAGGATTACAAGCTAGATTAATGTCTCAAGCCCTTAGAAAATTATCAGGTACAATCAATAAAACTAAAACTACAGCAATTTTTATTAATCAATTAAGAGAAAAAGTAGGAATTATGTTTGGAAATCCAGAGACTACTCCAGGTGGTAGAGCTTTGAAATTTTATTCAACTATAAGATTAGATATTAGACGTAATGAACAATTAAAAATTGGTGATGGTGTTGTAGGAAACAAAACAACTGTTAAAGTAGTTAAAAATAAAGTAGCACCTCCATTTAAAACAGCAGTTGTTGATATCATGTATGGAGAGGGTGTCTCACACGAAGGTGAATTAGTTGACTTAGGTGTAGAAGCTGGTGTTGTTGATAAAACAGGAGCTTGGTATTCTTATAATGGAGAAAAATTAGGTCAAGGAAAAGAAAATGTTAAACTTTTGCTAAAAGAACATACTGATTTAGCTGAAGAAATTGAGAAAAAAGTTAGAGAATATTATAATATTGCAATTCCAGAGAAGGACGAAGCATAGTCCTTTTTTTCTAATTGCACTATAAAAAATAAATACAATAGACATAATGGATAGGATTTTTATCGTGTTAAAACTTGACATGATAAAAAAACAAATTTACAATATAAATATAGATATGATTTAAAGTAAATTTTAAATATATTTTAATGGAGGTATTTATGAGTCATATAGGTTTCTCCATTTTACTTATAATAATTGGATTAATTATAGGTTTTGTTGTGACAATAATAATTAATGTATTAAGAGGTAGTATTACTTCAAAAAAAGTAGATAACATGATTAGTCAAGCAAAAAAAGATGCTGAAAAAATAAAAAGAGATTCTATTTTAGAACAAAAAGAAGAAATTCATAAATTAAAAATGGAAGCAGATAAAGAGATAAAAGAAAAGAAAATAGAATTAAAAGAACAAGAAGAGAGAATATTACAACGTGAAAATAGTATGGACAAAAGAGATGAATTATATCAAAAACGTGAAGCTACTCTTAATCAACGTGAAGAAAAATTGACTGAACAATTAAATGAAATCCAAGAAGAAAAAAGTAAAGTGGAAGAAGTAAAAAAAGAACAATTAGATTTATTAGAAAAAATATCAGGATTTAGTAAAGAAAAAGCTAAAGATTTAGTCATGAAACAAGTAAAAGAAAATATGACTAAAGAAATTTCTGAATATATTAGAGAACAAGAAAATGAAGCAAAGTTAACAGCTGATAAAAAAGCAAGAGAAATGATTGTAACTTCTATGCAAAAATATGCTGCTGACGTTGCTAGTGATCAAACTGTAACTGTTGTTGAACTACCTAATGAAGAAATGAAGGGTAGAATTATTGGACGTGAAGGAAGAAATATACGTACAATTGAAGCTATTACTGGCGTTGATTTAATTATCGATGATACACCTGAGGCTGTCGTACTTTCTAGTTTTGATCCACTACGTCGTGAAATAGCTTATGTTACATTACAAACTTTGATTAAAGATGGTAGAATTCACCCAACTAGAATTGAAGAATTATATGATAAAGTTTGTAAAGATATGAAACAAAAAATTATTGAGTATGGAAATGAAGCAATATTTGAATTAGGTTTAACTAAGTTTGAACCTGACTTAATTGAAACTATTGGAAAACTTCATTTTAGAACTAGTTATGGTCAAAATGCTCTACAACATTCTATAGAAGTTGCTCAATTATCAGGTTTAATTGCAGCTGAACTTGGAGAAAACATTACAATTGCAAAAAGAGCTGGACTTCTACATGATATAGGAAAAGCAATTGATCATGAAATAGAAGGTAGTCATGTTGAAATTGGTGTAGATATTGCTAAGAAATATAAAGAAGATGACTTAGTTATAAATGCAATTGCTTCACACCATGGAGATACTAAAGCAAATAGTGTTATTTCAGTTATTGTAGCTATCGCAGATGCCTTAAGTGCATCTAGACCAGGTGCTAGAAATGACTCATTAGAAAACTATATTAAACGTTTAACACAATTAGAAGAAGTAGGTAATGAAATAGATGGGGTAGAAAAAGCATATG
>CANQKU010000106.1 GCA_947624535.1 uncultured Bacilli bacterium | reverse complement strand
CATGGATATGATAGAGGAAAAGTAGGTGAAGAGTTTGTGAAGAAAATTTTTGAAAAACAATTAGTATTAGGAGTAATAGTAGGAATATTTTTTGGTGTCTTAAGCGTAAGAGCAGCTAACCTAGCAGCAAGTGAAGTAAGTTTCAATGATAGTAGTTCAAAGTTAAGTGCTGCAACCTTACAACAAGCAATAGATGCAATGGCTAAAAAGATAAACTCAGCAATGATAATAGGAAGGCTAGCTCATGAAAAGTAAAGAAGAGAAAAGAAGAAATATAAAAAAATTCATGATAGGTCTCTTATTAGGATTTAGTGTAAGCATAGGTGTTGGGTATGCTGCAACAGTAGCAGGTTCATCAACTACATATGATAAAAATAATTCAGGATTATCATCAACGAATGTCCAAGCAGCTATTGATGAGTTATATACTAAAGCCAAAAATTCCAAAGTTAATGCAGATATAGTTAATGCTTATGTATATGATAAAACTAATTGTACAACAGGTAATGAAACAGGCTGCCAAACAACAACATGTTACAAAAATAAAACAGCAAATTCCTGTCTACCAGGAACAATAATAGATTATAAAGTAAATAATAATACTCAAGTAAGATTTCATGTAGTGCATGACGATGGAACAATAATTACACTACAAAGTCAAAAAAATACTTTAAATAATACAATGTGGTACACAAGTGATAATAGTAAATATGGACCAACAACCGCTTTATCTGCATTAGAAAGTGCAACCTCAAACTGGACGAATGTAAATGATCAAACATACACAATAGGAAGTTATAGTGATACATTGGGATCTTCGGAGTGTTCAATATATAAAAGTTCAAGTTATTTTACAACAGAAACTCAGTATTCTATAGGTTGTTATAGTGGATACAAGTTAACTAGAAAACAAGTGAAAGCAAGAATGATAACAGTACAAGAAGCTCAAAAAGTAGGTTGCGAATATAATAGTACTAGTTCGTGTAAAACGTCATCTTGCCCAATATGGATGTATAACTATTTAAATGGATCAACAAGTTGCAGAGGAACAGTCAATGATAGTTCCGCAGGATCTCGATATTGGACTATGACATCAGCTGATGATTTTATGGGTGTTACGTCTTTGTATAACGCTTGGTACGTTGAGAGCCAAGGAGGCTTAAGTGCTTTTCATCTTGATTATAAGTACGGTATTCGTGCAGTTGTAGAAATCTCAAAATAGCTAACTTATATAATCTCGTAATAAGAAAAATAAAATTATTTTCTTTTTCTTTGCCAAGTTTGAATTTTTATCTACATGTGTTATAATGTTATTATCTATGATTGCGAGGTTAAATATGAAAAAATGTGTAATAGTATATAATCCTCAAAGTGGTAAATTAAAGAAAAAAGAATTTTTACAATCTTTTTATGACTTATTAAGAAAATACGGTTATGAAACAGAGATTAAATATACAAAAAAGAAAAAAGATGCTATAGAGATAGTTAAAAAATTACCAGATGTTGATTTAGTAATTAGTGCTGGTGGAGATGGAACCTTAAATGAAGTAATAACAGGTAATTTATCTAGAAAAAAACGTCTTACTTTAGCTAATTTACCAATGGGAACTACAAATGATGTTGGTAGTATGTATGGGTATACAAAAAATAATTACATGAAAAATTTAGAACTTCTACTAGAGGGTGTTAAGAAAAAAATAGATGTTTGTTTTATTAATGAAACTCCATTTGTTTATGTTGCATGTTTAGGTGATTATATTGATATGGCATATTCAACACCAAGAAGTTTAAAAAAGAAATATGGAAAAATTGCTTATGTAATTTATGGCTTGAAACAATTAAGAAATAAAATTCATTCCTATGATGTTAGATATAAAGTAGATGGTAAAACTTATGAAGGAAGATATTCATTTTTCTTTATTACTAATGCTAGTAGGGTAGCAGGTTTAAATGATGTTTATTATGATATTAAATTAGATGATAATAAGTTTGAAGTAGCTTTTTGTCATGTAAAAAATAAAAGAGAATTAATGAAGGTATTCTTTTTGGTAAATAATATGGATTTAAAAGATGTACCAGGTATAACATACTATCAAACAAATAATTTAGAGTTAGAATTTTTAACAAATCCTAAAGTATCTTGGTGTATAGATGGTGAAGAATATATAAGTAGTAGAAAAAAATTCATATTTAGAATTGATAGAGAAACTAATATGATGTTACCTAAGAAAAATGTAGTTAAATATTTCTCGGAAAATGATGAATTATAACTATAATAATATAAAGATCATAAAAATGGTCTTTTTTTGTCGAGTGAAAAAAAAGACAAGTTTTGTCGAAATGGTATTTATTTATTAAATTATAGTTTATAGTGTTAATGCGAGGTGAGAGATGTGCTAAATATTCATATGGAAGTAGATAGAGGAATACCATTTTTCCATCTAGAAGGAGAATTAGATAATAAAAATTTTAAACAATTAGGAGATGAAATAAACTATTTACTTTATCAACAAGGATTTCATTATTTTGTTTTTGATTTTAGTAATTTAAATCTTTTAGGAGATAGTATTTATACTACAATAAAATCAAAATTAATTGAAATTTTATTAAGCTGTGGAAGAGTAGTATTATGTGGATTACCTCATAAAGATAGAATTGGTTATACTAAAGATCAATTATATTATGTAGAAGAAAAACAAGATGCATTTAAATATTTATATTTATGAAGGAGAAATATATGAAAATAGAAGAAAAAGATATAGATGAGTTATTACAATATGAAGCTTTAGTATATAGTATTATTAATAAATATTCTAACTATCAAGATAGAGAAGACTTATATCAAGTAGGAATGATGGGATTAAAGCAAGCTTGGGATCATTATATACCAAATGAGGCATGTAAATTTTCTAGTTATGCTTATAAATATATATTAGGAAATATTAGTCAATATATTAGAATGAATAGTAGTATAAAAATTAGTAAAGATAGCATTAGGCTCAAAAGAAATGTTGAAAAAACTAAAGATATACTAAGACAAAAATTATTTAGAGAACCTACAACATTAGAACTTTCTTTATATCTTGATTTAGATGAAGAAAAAATAATTGAAATAGAAAACTTACCAATGGATGCTAAAAGTTTGGATTATGAATTTGGAGAGAGTGAACAAAACTTATATAATTCAATTAAAATAGAAGATCAAGAAACAAAAGCAGAGATTATGGATTTAAAAGAACAAATTAGTAAGTTGGATGAAAAAGAACAGAGATTAATTTATTCTCGTTATTTTGTAAATTTAACTCAAAGTGAAACTTCTAAACAGTTAGGAATTTCACAAGCTAAAGTATCTAGGCAAGAAACAAAGATTTTACAAAAATTAAAAGATAGATTATGAAATCTAGGTAAATCCTGGATTTTCTTTTGTATAAAAAGATTTTTTCATATCATACTATTAATGGTGATTTAGATGAAAAATATAAAATATGAAAAAATAGTGGAAAAACACAAAGCCAAAGAGACGAGAATTCAAAATGCAATTGTTGCTTTTATCTCAGGAGGTATTGTGGGTGCTTTAGGAGAAGGAATAATAGAAATATTATGTCATTATTTTGAATTATCTAGAAGCGATTCAGCTATATTTATGAGTGTAATTTTGGTATTTATTGCCTCTTTATGTACAGCATTAGGTTTCTTTGATAAATTAGTAAACAAATTAAAATGTGGTTTGTTAATTCCTATTACAGGATTTGCTCATTCTATGACCAGTGCGACTTTAGATTATAGAAAAGAAGGACCAATTAGTGGATTTGGTTCAAATATGTTTAAACTTGCAGGATCCGTTATTTTATATGGAGTAGTAGCAGCTTGGTTTTTTGGAATGATTCGTTATTTATTAGGAGGTAAAATATGACATTTACTTATAAAAATGTATATATAAAAGATACAGCAACAGTAACAGGACCATATGAAAAAGATGGACCATTAGAAAAATATTTTGATAAAAGTTATACTGACTTATATTTTG
>CANQKU010000105.1 GCA_947624535.1 uncultured Bacilli bacterium | reverse complement strand
AAAATCTCATTATCAATACATCTTGAAGCATAAGTTGCTAATTTAATATTTTTATCTTTTGAAAAAGTATTAATTCCCTTAATTAGACCAATCGTTCCAATACTTACTAGATCTTCTAAGTCAATATTAGTATTTTCATACTTCTTAGCTAAAAATACAACTAATCTTAAATTATGTTCAATTAAAATATCTCTAGCTTTCATATCACCATCTTCTAATAAAGACAAATAAAAATCTTCTTGATCTTTAGAAAGTGGCTCTGGTAAAATATCAGTTGCTCCTACATAAAAACAACTTCCTACTTTAAAAAATATTTTTTTAAAAAACTCTACTATCTTTTTCATAATAAATCCTCCCTAAATATATTTGGTAATATACAGTCACTGTTTTTTAATTGAAAATTCTTTAGACTTTGTCCTATCAAACAATTTTTAAATTCTTTATGATTAATTACTACTTTATCTGGCTTAATACATGGAATAAGACCTTGATCAGAAATAGTTTTATATGGTACTAATATACTTTCTTCTAAGCCAAAATTTATCTTTTGAAAATTTAATATGATTACTGGACGTTTCTTATATGGATCGGTTAAAGTATTACCAGTATCTAAGTATCCAGTTAAACAATATTTTTTTCTTTTTAGATAAATATCTACTTCATAATAATTAGTATAATTTTGATTAAATGATTTTTTCTCTTTTATATAGAAATATAAAAGTATTGGACTAAGAATTAACATGATGGTAAAATTAATGCCAATTCCATTAGAGAAAAATACTAATCCTTTATTTTTATAACTAAATGTATGATTTAAGAAATACATTGTACCACCTAAAAATATACTTAGAATATAAAAATATAAATAATTTTTAGTAAAGTTTTTATCACCAAAAGTTGTAAGGATCATTAAAATACTTATAATAATTTTTAATATAAATAAAGAAAAACTATTAAGTGGTAGAAATAAAAATAAAAGACTAAGAGATCCTACTAAGCTTCCTAAAAATATACGAAGTAGTTTGGCTCGCCTTTTTAGAAGATAATTAGTACCAATTAGTAAAATAAAATCAAAGAAGAAATTAATTATAATAATTGCATCTAAATAAATTTTCATGATATCACCATCATCACTATAGCAAGAAAAAAACGACTTAATTGTCGTTTTATATTTTTTTCTTTTTAAAAAATATTTTGCATATATAAAATAGGAAAATTGACATAATAATGACATAGGCCCAACTTAAGATACTTTCTAAGGCACCACTTGTATATTTACCAATGATACCTAGTATTCCAGTTGGTATATATTTTCCAATTAAAGCTGAAACGTCTGGTAGACCAATATTATTTTTAATAAACGTTAAAATTCTAAGTAAGATATCAAAGATAGCTACAAAAAAGACAAAAGAAGAAAAACGTTTAAAAAACATAACTACTACAATCATTAAAATTATTAAAACTACTAAGTCAATATACATTACTACCACCTACTGAAAATATGGATTATTCTTTTTTTCATCCCCTAAGGTTGAGAAGGGTCCATGTCCACTATATATTTTTATCTCATCACTATATTGTTTAATCTTTTCAATACTTTTATTCATTTGATTGATATCACCTGTTGGTAAGTCGCATCTACCAATACTATCTTTAAAAATAAAATCTCCTACAAACATAGATGCACTATCTTTAAAATAAAAAGTAATAGAGTCACTAGAATGACCTGGTGTATAAATACATTCAAAACAAAAATCACCAATTTTATATTCTTGTTCTAAAGTATTACTCTTTTTAAAGATTTTTACACCTCTTTTAGATAAAAAATTTCTTAAGGCTCCAACATGATCAAAATGGGAATGCGTGATTAATACCCCTAAAACTTTATGATCATTGATTGCTTCCTTAATTTTAGGATAGTCATCTCCTGGATCTATAACTAAACAATTATTATCTTTTAATAAAACATAACAATTTTCTTCTAGTGTACCAGTAACAATTTGTTCTACTTTCATCTTATCACCTATTAAAATATATCATAACTTAAACTTTTATTCAATTTAGAATTATTATTTACATGTCAATTAGTCTTTTTAATTTTTTTACGATTATTCTTAATGTGTTCTCCAATAATTTCAGAAACTTCCAAGATTGTAATAAAACTACTTTGATCCATTTCTTCACATATTTTTTTCAATTCAAATATTTCAATTCTTGTTAAGACACAATACAAAACTTCTTTTTCACCACTGATTAAACCTTTTCCTTTAATTTTAGTAACTGTTCTACCAAGACGTTTAAAAATTTCATCAGCCATATCAGTTCCTTTTTCAGTAACAATTAAAGCAGCTTTAGCTTGTTCTAATCCTTCTGAAACAAAGTCAATTACTTTAAATGTAATAAAATAAGTTAATAAAGAATATAAAGCTCTATCAATACCAAAAATTGTACCTGCTACTAAATAAATAACTAAATTAAATATTAATACTACTTGACCAACTGATAAAGCAGTCTTTTTACTAACTACTAAGGCAACTGACTCAGTACCATCTACACAACCTCCAAAATGAATTACTAATCCTACTCCTACACCTAATAAACCTCCACCAAATATAGTAGCTAAAAGAATTTGATGAGTTACACTTTCAAAATAAGAAAAATAAGATAAAGCTAGTGAAAATAACACCATTGAATAAATTGCTCGTAATAAAAAACCTGTACCAATATGTTTATAACCTACATAAACAAATGGGATATTAATTAATAATACCAATAAACTTAAGGGTATATTAGTAAGTTTAGAAATAATTATAGAAATTCCTGTTACACCACCATCTAAAATAGTATTAGGAATTAAAAAAGTTTCTAAAGCATAAGCTGCTAAAATAACCCCAACAGTTAACATAAAATAAATAACTAAATTTTGAAGTTTCTTTGACTTTATCCTTTCCATATTATACTCCCTCCATTATAATTCATTTTTATTATATCAAACCTAATTAAAAAATCAATTATAAAACAGTACAAAACGTACTGTTAATAGTAAAATATGTCTATTTAGAAATGACTACTACAGCTCGGGCACCATAGTAGACATTCGAAGTCTCATCACCACTCAAAAGACCACTGGTATCCACGCACCACGCACGAGTAATAGTACTAGAGTTAGCTGACGTGGTCCAATAAGCATTATTAGATACACCATTTTCATTTGTTGTGGCATCATTATAACTCCCTCCATATTTTGTTGATTGATATAGATAATTATGCATCCAATCAGGGCATGAACCGCGGTTATATGTATCTACACTATTTTCTAATCTTCTATCATCTTTACTTCCATCTTTCCATACTAAACAACCTGTACTTCCTGCTTCTTGGGCAGTTATCATTCGGGCACGTGCTTTTCTTGGCCCTAAGGTTGTACTATCATATGTATTGAGCTCACATCTTATTGTATAATCTGAATCGACACTTTCTGTTCGTGTACAACCAGTAAATTTATTTTCATATAAATTTGTTTCTCCTGGAGCATAGTCTAATATGTTCACATTTGTCCACATTGAAGTTGCCGCCTCTAACATTGGTAAAATTGTTACTGGCCCCTTGGTATTATCATTACTTCCTGCATTCCATGGAATATTTCTAACTGTATTTTCTCTTTGTTGCATCGTAATTGTAGCACCATCATCATGTAAGACATAAAAATAGTGATATTCATAATCGTTTACATAATATCTAATTATAGTTCCTTGTTTACAGCTATTCGCTTGTTCATTGGTATAACAAGTAGTCTTCACACAAGTTGACTCTTCTCCATTAATGCACTTGTGATTTTCAGTTTCATCATACTCATAAGCTACTATTTTATCATTATTTTTAGCTTTACTATATAACTCATCTATCGCTCCTTGTAAAGTTTTTGATTTTATTCCTGAATTGTTGTTATCATAAGTTACTTCGCTACTAGATAATGATACTGCATAAACGCCTAAACTACTTACTATTATTCCTATAACTATTCCTATTATTATTTTATAATTTTTCTTGACCATTTTTTGTCCACCTCATTTTCTCTATCATATCCATGATACCC
>CANQKU010000104.1 GCA_947624535.1 uncultured Bacilli bacterium | reverse complement strand
CAAATTCAAAAAATCGCCATTATAGACGATTATCTTGTTTTGTAATTTTTAGTCACTATGTCTTGACAAAAATCATTAAAATAATTTGTATTAAATCTTTTATCAATTTGATTTTTATTTTAATAAGCGATATAGTAAGTATATTAATTGAAATGAGGGAAAATATGTATCTACAAAATTCTTTTTATTCCAATATCCACTTATATTTAAACTTTATAAATCAATATCTAAAAAATAAATATGAATTAAATCCAAAATATAGAACTTATGACTATCAAAAAAATAATGAGGTAACATTTATTATATTTGATATAAAAACTGCACTACAACAAATAAATAGTAAAATTAGTATCAGTCAGTTAAACTACGAAGGTAATTTAACATTTACTTATAACAAAAAGTCAAACAACGTAATAATTAAACATGTTCCTTCCTTAAACTATAATAATAAAATTAAACTACCTATTTTTACTCAAGACTTAGCTAATATTTTAGTAAACAAATTAAGTAATTATATTGAAAAAAATAATATTAATCTAAATTTTGAAAATATTTTAGAAGTAATTGCCATTGATGATACAGTAAAAGATATTATTCCTTCTATACAAAATTGTAAAAATTATAAAATATTAAATGTAATATTAGAAACAATCTCAAAAGAAATTAAGAAAATTAAACAAGATGTAATGAATCAAAAAATTCATGATGATAGACTTGATAGAGGTAAAGAAAAAGCTATTAATAAGAAACGAGTTATATTAGGAATTAATCCTTTAGAATATGAAACAGTAGAAAATTTTTATAAAGTTTTAGATAAAAGAATAGAGTCATCTTTTTTGAATAAGTATAATAAAGTAAAAAGACATTTAGCTCTTAATGAACAAAAGTATAAAAACTTACTTGATAATGATAAATTATATGATTATTTTAGATATACTATTTTTGATACCTATTTAGTAGATGACTATTTATTTGTGGATAGTGATGAGATAAAAGAAACTCCTTTAGAATTTAAAGAACTTATTGAAAATACTCGTATTGAATTTAAAAAATATCTTTCAAAATATGTTCCTACTTTTCATAAAAAAGTTGATTTTAGTCATATAAAATATTATTTAGATGATTGGATTAAAGAAGAAAATTTTTTTGAAAAACATAAAAGTGAACTTATTTCTTCATTATATAATTTTGACTTAAGACATACTTTAAATTTAATAACACAATTAATTAAAAGTGGACAAATAATGCAAGAGTTACACATGAGTGATACTACTAACTACTATAATATTCAATATAAAACTTTAGATAGTGACGAATGGATTAAATGGTTTTGTATAGAGCTATTTAATATTGATGATGCCCTATTACCTAATTCAGATTATGGTGAAGATAAATCAATTTTAATGTATCATCCTATATTTTATGATGAAAAAGTAAAAGAAAAATTAGAATTTTCAAGAAAAGATGAATATCTAGATATAGTAACACCATTTTATAAAAGTAAACAATTTGTATCTGGATTTAATTTATTACAACAAATTCCAAAACTTATAGAAATGGCTGAAAAATATAATGACTATATTAAAAATATAGAGGTTGCAGTTATTGACTCTAAAACTTTTTCTGCAAACTGGGGAAATATCATTAATCTTCCCTATTGGTGCATTTTAGATGAAAGTAAACATGAATCAGGGGAAAACTATCATGAAAAGTTTAGTTATTTCATGATAAAACCTAAAACAAAGAATATAGATTTATCTAAAATTAAAGTATTTAATAGAAATTCCCATCAAAAATTAGAACCTGGCTATTACGATGAAAATATTTTTGATTATAGTTACACTAATAGATTTATGATTTTCCTACCTAAATCTTTAGAGTTTACCGATATAAAAACTATTTTGAATAAAATAAATTGTAATAATTATGATAACTTTGAGTTATTCGCTAATCAAAAACAACAGTTAGTTGATGATAAAGATTGTTCAAAGTGGCTAAATGTAATTTGTGAAGACTTAGATGAATATTTATTAGTAAAAAGATATTTAATAGAAAAATTAACTAAAGAAGATAACTTACCAACTAGAATTTTTGTAAACTGTGATAAAGATTATTACAAAAATTATTTAGTAAATTCCCCTACAGGAGAAATCCTATGGCATAAATATGATTATACTAACTCTAACTATCAATATAAAAGAAAATACTTACTAGATTTAAGAGGACAATATAATTATGCTAATGAATACTTACAAAATATATTAAATATTTCTAAAGAAGATAAAACCTACTCCCCTTTATTAAATGAAATCTTATTTGGTAGTTATGAAAGTTATCCAAAAGATATAAAATATATTAATGAATTTAATGAGTTTTTATTAACAAAAGAGTCAAAAATTCTTGAAGATGATAATAATTTTAAAACAACAGTTGAATATCAAAAAACTAAGTTCAAATAAAAATTTCTCCTAATATCAAGGAGAAAATAATATATTAATCTATTTTTTCTATAGGTAGTACTAAATTTTCTAATTCATTAGGTGTTTCACTACCTGCATTAGAACTTACAAATTGACTAATTTTTTGAGGAATATGCACAACAAATATAGTTCCATTTCCTAACTGGCTTTGAGCATGAATACTACCACCCATAGCATCTAATAAATCTTTAATTTTAGCTAAAGATAGACCATCATCTTCTAAAGTCCTATTCTTTTGTTTTAACTCATTTTTTGTAAATAACTTAGTAAGATCTTCATCACTTATACCAACACCTGTATCTTTACAAATAATGATTAACTTAGATAAACAAGCATCTATATCATTAACACTTTGAATATTTAAACTAATTGATCCTGCTTTAGTATATTTAATAGAATTTGTTAATAAACTATAGATTACAGCCTTAATTACTTCTTTATCTCCAATTAACTCATAAGGAATATTATCCATTATTTTTAAATCGAAAGTAATATTTTTTTCTATCATCTTATCCTCAAGAGTTTTACACATGTTACTAACTTCTTCTACAAAGTGATATGGTAATTCACCCAACTCAAGTTTAACCTCAGTAACTTGCGAATTATCTACACTAATCATTTCTAATGTAGATTGACTTATATCTTTAATTTTCTTAGAATTTTCTATAACTTCTTGTGGAATTTGACTTCTATAATCAAGATTACTATCAGATAATTCAATAATTTTATTAAGATTTTGTTTTATAGAAGAATTACTTTGTTGACTAGAATTTTCTAACTTACTTTTAATTTCCATATTATCCATAGTAAAATACACTATTAATAAAATAACTGCATGTGATGGTACAATAAATAAAATTTCTTTCAAAAAAAACTGAGTAATAAAACAAAAGATAAAAAGTATAACACTAATAGTTAATGGAATTGCTTCTTTTTCATGTAATTTATTCTTTTTAATTAATCCAAGAGCACTAATTATACCTATTCCAAGTAATAAGACCACGTATTGTAATATATCCCCAGGTCCTTGTGGATAAAAATAAGTATCCATAAATGTAATATTAATTGGTAATACAATACTAAGAATTAAAGCTAGAAGGAATATAATACCACAGGATTTTTTTAGTTTTTGATATATAACTTCATGAGGGTTTTGAATATTAAATAAAATTATAACTGCATATAAAATAAAGAAAAGCATCCAAAATGTATACTCAATATATAATAATTTCATGCATATTAGTAAATATGTATTAGCTGAACTATTAAGTGATAGTGCTAAAATATACATACTTGTTTCTAATAATAAACCTGCTATCGTAGATAGTAGAAGCATTTTAAAGCATTTATTTTTAGGTATTTCTACTTCTTTTTTAGAAAGATATACAATAGATATTATGACTAATACAACGAAAAAAGAAACACATATACCTATATTCGTATTCATCTAATCACCCCTATTATTCATCTTAATTTTAACAAAATATCTATGAAAAAACAATATGATATTTAATAGGCAAACCTTGTTTACAATACTAATAGGATGCATATTATATAATAGAGGAGGAGAATTCGATGAAAAAACAAATTCCTCATTTTCAAAACAATTGCTATGTAATAGGGCCAACAGGGCCAACAGGACCAAGAGGAGAAGATGGAAGAAGTATTAGTATTT
>CANQKU010000103.1 GCA_947624535.1 uncultured Bacilli bacterium | reverse complement strand
TAATGATGACTAATATGGAAATAGAAAAGACAAATTTAGAAGATTGTTATGTAATGATACCTAAAAGATTTCAAGATGGAAGAGGTTATTTTGAATCGATAACAAAAGAGCAATTATTAGAAATGGGATTTGCCCCTCAAAAACAAACTAGTAATTCAAAAAGTGATAAGGGCGTATTAAGAGGATTGCATTTTCAAAGAAATCCTTATTGCCAAGCTAAGGTAGTAAGATGTGTTCGTGGCGCTGTTTTAGATGTTGTCGTAGATATGAGAAAAGATTCAAAAACGTATGGACAATATACTGCTATTGAACTAACCCCAGAAAATGGAAAAATGTTATATGTTCCAAGAGGGTTTGCTCATTCTTATTTATCGTTAAAAGATGACTCTTTATTTGAATATTTTGTGGATAATAAGTATATGCCAAAATATGAGGGAGGAATTTTGTGGAATGATGAAGCTGTAGGTATTCCTTGGAATGAGTATTTTGAAAAATATGGAATAGAAGAACCTATTTTATCTCCTAAAGATACGAATAGAGAAACTTTAGCTGAGTGTCAAACGACTTTTAAACGTGAAAAAACTAAGTATTTGATTACAGGGTGTAAGGGGCAACTTGGATATGATATTGCTAGGGAATTAGAAAATCTAGGAGAGACTGACTATTTAGCAATCGATTTAGATGAGATGGATATTACTAATCGTGAGCAAGTACTTTCTATAGTAAAACAATATAATCCAGATGTTATTTTCCATTGTGCTGCTTGGACTGCAGTAGATAAAGCAGAAGATTTAGAAGAGAAAGTAAGAATGATTAATGTTGAGGGAACTAAAAACATAACCGATGCATCTATTGAAGTTGGAGCTAAATTAATTTATATGTCAACAGATTATGTATTTGATGGAACAAAAGATGGTCTATATAAAGAAGATGATAGTGTAAATCCAATGAGTGTTTATGGTAAAACAAAATATGATGGTGAAGAAGAAGTTAGACGTAATCCAAAACATTTTATTACAAGAATTTCTTGGGTATTTGGAATTAATGGTAATAATTTTATTAAAACGATGATAAATTTATCAAAAACTAAAAATTCTCTTGCTGTAGTTGATGATCAAATTGGAAGTCCTACTTATACAGTTGATTTAGCAAGAGTTTTAGTTGAGATGGCTCATACTGATAAATATGGTACATATCATGTAAATAATGATGGTTACTGTTCATGGGCTGAATTTGCTAAATATATATTTGAAAGCAATAACTTGGATGTTAAAGTTAATCCTGTAACAACAGAAGAGTATATTGAACTTACAGGAGCTAAACAGGCATATCGTCCAAGGAACTCTAAATTAAGTAAGGAGAAGTTAAAAGAAGCTGGTTTTGATATGTTACCTTCATGGCAAGATGCTACTGATAGGTATTGTAAAGAATTAGTAAAAAGTAATCCATATTTACGTAGTGTGAAAAAGAAATAGATTGTGTAAAGTATCTATTTTCTTTTTTTATATCTTATACTATTAACTAAATTTAAGTGTATAATAGATTAAGGTGAGCAGTATGAAAAAGAAAGTCACTAAAAAGCTTAGGAGAAAGAAAGCCAAAAAAGATAAACTCTGGTTAGTAGTTACTTTGTTAGTAATATTATTGATTACGAACTTTTCATTAATGTTTTATTTAAATAAGCAAGAAGAATTAAAAAAACAACGATTAATAGATAAGCAAGAGGAATTAGTCAAAAGAAAACAAAATAGAAAAAAGATTAAGTATGGGGATATTATATTTTTAGGTGACTCTATAACAGATTTTTATGATTTAAAAAAATATTATGAGTTTGAAATTGTTAATAGTGGAATAGCAGGTTGGACAACTGATGATATATTAAGTCATCTTGATGAAAAAGTGTTCGCTTTTGATCCTAAAAGAATTGTTTTATTAATTGGAACGAATGATATTAAACATGAAAAAACTGCTACTTATATTGTTAGTAATATTAATAAGATTGTAGACAAAATAAAAAAGAAAAAACCAAATGTAAAAATTTATGTGGAGTCTATCTATCCAATTAATAATACTAATCAAGAAAAAATTGATCACAAGATGGTTGCTAATAGAACTAATCAAAAAATTCAAGAAGTAAATAAAAAGTTAGAAAAATATTGTAAAAAGAGTAATCTTCACTATATTAATATGTATCCTTATTTATTAGATAGCGAAGGTAATTTAGATATTAGATATACAACAGAAGGTTTACATATTAGTGATGAAGGTTATAAAATAATTACTAAGAAAATTCTAAAAGAACTTGCTATTTAGATAATGCCAATTGGAAAATAAAAAAATCGAGATTTATCAATTGATAAGTCTCAATGGTAGCTGCTCGGTTTGAATCGAGCCAATCACCTTCAATTTTTTCGTTTAACCTAATACTAGGTCGCCGAAGCTAAGTTGGGGCTACCATCTCCCGTCAATAATATTATATTACAAATTGTAAAAAAATGTAACATAATTTATGTGAATTTACTATAATAATGTTAAAAATAAATTAAATTTTATAAACCCACTTGTGAATTAAATAACAATAGTGACATATTATTAAGGTTTTGTTATAATGAATTTATAAGGAGGAAGAATATGAAATTTTTAGTAACTGGAGGAGCAGGTTTTATTGGAAGTAATTATATGCATTATGTAGTAAATAAATATAAAGATGATTTCTTTGTTTGTTTAGATGCTTTAACTTATGCTGGTAATTATAATAATATTAAAGATTTGGAAGGAAAAGAAAATTATAAATTTATAAAAGGTGATATTACTGATCGTGAATTTATTGATGAGTTATTTAATAAAGAAAAATTTGATATAGTTATTAATTTTGCAGCTGAGTCTCATGTAGATAACTCAATCAAAAATCCGCACATATTTTTAACTACTAATATTATTGGTACTCAAGTATTAATGGATGCTTCACTAAAATATAATGTTAAAAGATATCATCAAGTATCAACAGATGAGGTTTATGGTGATTTACCACTTGATAGACCTGATTTATTATTTACTGAAGATACACCAATTCATACCTCTAGCCCGTATTCATCATCTAAAGCAGGAGCAGACTTATTAGTTGGAGCATATCATAGAACTTTTGGATTACCTACTACAATTAGTAGATGCTCTAATAACTATGGACCATACCAATTTCCTGAGAAATTAATACCAGTAGTTATCTCTAAAGCTTTAAAAAATGAAAAAATTCCAGTATATGGAAACGGTGCTAATGTTAGAGATTGGATTCATGTGATTGATCATAATATTGGTGTTGACTTGATTGTTAGAGAAGGAAAAGTAGGAGAAGTTTATAACCTAGGTGGACATTCTGAGAAAAGTAACTTAGAAGTTGTAAAGACTATTTTAAAACAAATGGGTAAATCTGAAGACTTAATTACTTTTGTGGAAGATAGAAAAGGACATGACTTAAGATATGCGATTGACTCAACTAAAGTAGAACAAGAACTAGGCTGGGATAGAACTTATACTTTTGAACAAGGAATAAAAGAAACTGTTGACTGGTATTTAGAAAATACTGATTGGATTGATAATATTTTATCAGGTGAATACAAAAAGGCTTATAAAAAATAGTCTTTTTATTTTAATTTGTCAAATTTTTAAAATTTATTATATTAGTTTGGCAATTTATATTTTTTTGCTATATAATTGTATTGAAAGAAGGTTGATATTATGAAAAAATTATTTAGTATAATATTTACTATAGCTTTATTTATTCCAACTTATGTTTATGCTGAGTCTTTAGATTATAAACAGGATAATATTAGTGAAATTGACTTAGAGACCAAAAAAGAAGGTTGGATTAATGAAAATGGTAAATCGTATTATTATAAAGATGGAAAGATGCTAACTGGAATACAAGAAATAGATGGTAAAAAATATTTATTTGGTGTATATTCAGGAATGCTATATCGTTCAGGATTAGCTTCAACACCAGATGGAAAAACATATTACACAAATGCCGAAGGAGAAATCCAATTAGGTTTTCAAAATATCAAAGGAAATACATACTATTTCTCAAATGATGGAAGTATGTATAAGGGAATATTAGATTTAAATGGGAAAAAATATTTATTGGGTGTAACTTCGGGAATATTATATCGCTCAAGTTTAGCAACCACACCAGATGGAAAAAAATATTACACAAATGCCGAAGGAGAAATCCAATTAGGTTTTCAAAATATCAAAGGAAATACATACTATTTCTCAAATG
>CANQKU010000102.1 GCA_947624535.1 uncultured Bacilli bacterium | reverse complement strand
CCTGTTGGTGAAGTGGCTTAACACACTGCCCTCTCAAGGCAGCATTCACGGATTCGAATTCCGTACAGGCTACCAAAAAAGAATTAACTAGATATTCCTATCTAGTTTTTTAATCGATATAGCAAATTTTTAAAAAATTATGCATATGCTATATAGTCTAAAATATAATGAAAGAAGGAATTTATGTGATTAGAATATTTAAATATTTAAAAAGCTCAATTGCCTCTATTTTAATAATTATTTCTTTACTTGTAATTCAAGCAATGTTAGATTTAACACTACCAGATTATACTTCTAAAATTGTTAATGTTGGTGTTCAACAAGGTGGTATTTCTAATGCTGCGATAGATGAAGTTGGAAGTAGTAGTTTAGAAAAAATTAAACTATTTTTAACTGATGAAGATAGGAAGTATATTGAAAAACATTATAAACAAACAAGAACATATCATGATGAGATAATCTATAAAAAAGATAACTCTAAAAATGATGAAAAATTAAATGATATCATGGCTAAGCCAATGATGATTATTAGTTATTTAGAACAGTCAAAAAATTCTAACTCATCAGAAATTGATATGAATATTTTACCAAGTAATGTTGATTTTTATACATTAATTTCATCTATGGATGATGCTTCTAAAAAACAGTTACTTGATCAAATTAATGAAAAAACTAAAAAATTACCAAATACTATTATTGATCAAGTTGCTATTAATTTTGTTAAAGCTGAATATAAGCGTATTAATATAGATACGGATAAATTACAAATTAAATATTTATTTAAAACTGGCTTAATCATGATAGCAATTGCTTTAGCCGCAGTTATTGATGGTATCCTAACAGTTTTAATTGGATCTAGGATGGCAGCAAATTTAGCTAAAACATTAAGAGAAAAAGTTTTCAAAAGAGTTGTATCATTTTCAAAAAATGAAATTAAAATGTTTGGACAGTCATCATTAATTACTAGAACTACAAATGATATTCAACAAGTTCAAATGGTAATTGTCTTCTTACTACGTGTTGTTTTTTATGCACCTATTATTGGTATTGGTGGTGTTATAAAAGCAATGCATACAAATTCTTCAATGACTTATATTATAGGTGTTGCTGTAGTGGCAGTCTTAGGTGTAATGATTACATTATTTTTAATTGCTATGCCAAAATTTAATATTGTTCAAAAGCTAATTGATAAATTAAACTTAGTAACTAGAGAAATTCTAACAGGATTACCAGTTATTAGAGCATTTTCTAATGAAAAACATGAAGAAAAAAGATTTGATGAGGCTAATCAAACTTTAACAAAAGTAAATATTTTTATTAATAGAGCAATGAGTTTTATGATGCCAGTAATGATGCTTGTTATGAATTTAATTTGTTTAGCTATTGTTTATAAGGGTGCTTATGGTGTAAATGATGGTAATATGCAAGTTGGTGACATTATGGCTTATATTCAATACACCATGCAAATTATTATGGCATTTTTAATGGTATCAATGATGTCTATTATGTTACCTCGTGCTAATATATCAGCTAAAAGAATTTTAGAAGTGTTAAATACTGAAAGTAGTATCTATAATAAAAAAGATACAGTTAACTTTAAAAAAGATAAAGCAGGAATAGTTGAATTTAAAAATGTTTCATTTAGATATCCTGATGCTAGTTATGACGTAGTAACTGATATTAACTTTGTAGCAAATAAGGGAGAAACAACTGCCTTAATTGGATCAACAGGATCTGGAAAATCAACAATTATTAATTTAATTCCTAGATTTTATGATATAACAGGTGGAGAATTATTAGTTGATGGTGTAAATATTAAAGATGCTGACTTGAAAAAATTAAGAGACAAAATTGGCTTCGTACCACAAAAGGGAGTATTATTTTCTGGAACAATTGAAGACAATTTACGATATGGTAACTCTAAAATTACCAATAAAGATATCGACCAAGCAATCTCTATTTCACAATCTAAGGAATTTGTATCTAAATTTAGTGATGGTAAAAAATATGTAATTGCTCAAGGTGGAAGCAATGTATCAGGTGGTCAAAAACAAAGATTATCAATCGCTAGAGCGATAGCTAAAGATCCTGAAATTTACATTTTTGATGACTCTTTTTCTGCCCTTGACTTTAAAACTGATGCTAAACTTCGTCATGAATTAGAAAAAATTACCAAGGATAAAACAGTCATAATCGTAGCCCAAAGAATTTCTACAATTATGAATGCCCAAAAAATAATAGTTTTAGATGAAGGTAAAATTGTTGGACAAGGAACTCATCAAGAATTAATGAAAAACTGTAAAATCTACCAAGAAATTGCCTTATCTCAATTAAGTAAGGAGGAATTAGAAAATGCCTAGACCAATGGGACCAAATAGAGGTATTCCTCAAAAAGCTAAAAACTTTAAATCTACACTAAAAGAACTACTTAATTATTTAAAAGCATATAAAATAGGAATTATCTTCGTTATAATTTTCGCTATTTTATCTACAGTATTTGTTATCATTGGACCAAAAATCTTAGGAAATATAACTACTGAAATATTTAGTGGTCTAATGAAAAAAATCTCTAATACTGGTGGAATTAATTTCACATACATTAAAAAAACATCCCTATTACTTATTGGACTATATTTCTTAAGCGCACTATTTTCAGCAATCCAAGGAATTATTATGGGAAATATCTCTAATAAATTATCATATAAATTAAGAAAACAATTAAGTAGAAAAATTAACTTATTACCAATGAAATACTTTGATCAAAAAACACATGGAGAAGTCTTATCTGTAGTTACAAATGATATTGATACATTATCTCAAGCTCTTAATCAGTCAATAACTACAATTATTACAGGAATTGCTACTATAATTGGTATATTAATTATGATGATATCTATAAATATTACAATGACTATAGCGGCTATTTTAATTATTCCTATTTGTTTAATTATTTTAAATTTTATAGTTAAGAAAAGTCAAAAATATTTTACTATGCAACAAGATTATTTAGGATATATTAATGGTCATATTGAAGAAATTTATAGTGCCCATGATATTGTTAAAGCATTTAATGGAGAGAAAAAAGCTATTAATGAATTTAAAGAATTAAACAATACTTTGTATGATAGTGCTTGGAAAAGTCAATTTTTATCTATTACAATGCATCCAGTTATGCAATTTATTGGAAATTTAGGTTATGTAGTGATTTCTATTTTAGGTGGATACATGGTAATTAAAGATAAAATAAAAGTAGGAGATATATTATCATTTACTCAGTATGTTAGAACTTTTACTCAACAAATTTCACAGCTAGCACAAGTTATGAATAGTGTCCAGTTAGCAGTAGCGGCAAGTGAAAGAGTATTTGACTTTCTAAAATTAGAAGAAGAAGTAAAAGATACAAAACAGCCCCTATCAGTAAATAATTTAGAGGGAAATATAGAGTTTAAAAATGTTAATTTTGGATATAATCCAGATAAAATTGTTATTCATAATTTTTCAGCTAAAGTTAAACAAGGACAAAAGATTGCAATTGTAGGACCAACTGGTGCTGGAAAAACTACAATGGTAAAACTATTAATGAGATTTTATGAATTAAATAGTGGTAAAATTTTAATAGATGGTAAAGATATTAAAGACTTTAAACGAAGTGATATAAGAAGTTTATTTGGTATGGTATTACAAGATACATGGCTATTTCATGGTACTATTAATGAAAATATTCGATATGGAAAATTAGATGCTACTGACCATGAAGTTAGAAAAGCTTGTAAAAGTGCTAGTGTTGATCACTTTATTCAAACATTACCTGATGGCTATAACATGATTTTAAATGAAGATGCTGATAATATCTCAGGAGGACAAAAACAACTACTAACAATTGCTCGTGTAATTTTAAAAGATCCAAAAATATTAATATTAGATGAAGCTACTAGTAGTGTTGATACAAGAACTGAAATTTTAATTCAACAAGCAATGGATCAATTAATGGAGGGTAGAACTAGTTTTATAATTGCCCATCGATTATCAACAATTAAAAACGCTGATTTAATATTAGTAATGGATCATGGAGATATAGTTGAACAAGGAACACATGATGAACTACTACATAAGAATGGATTCTATGCCAAACTATATAATTCTCAATTTGATGTAGAAGATGCATAAAGAGGACTAAGAAATTAGTTCTTTTTTCTTTGTGAACAAAACGTTAAATTTAGAGATAACTTACCGCTAATAAGAAAATTATCTATATTTTTTTAACTTACCGTAAAATAAG
>CANQKU010000101.1 GCA_947624535.1 uncultured Bacilli bacterium | reverse complement strand
CAAACGTGACGCTCTCCCAGCTGAGCTAATGCCCCATTGATTTGAACAATCAACAATGAGATTATAGCATAGCAATATTTTAAAAGTCAATACTATTTGTGAAATTTCGTATTATTTCGTATTATTTTTCCCTTGTCAAAAGAAAATTTTTATGATAACATGTACTTGTCGAGCTACTTATCAATAAAACAGTTAAAAATGCTTGAAAGATAATTGATTTTGTTGTATAATTTCATTTGTCAGTTGATATGTCTGCGTAGCTCAGCTGGATAGAGCAATCGCCTTCTAAGCGATCGGTCAGGCGTTCGAGTCGCCTCGCGGACACCATAATAATAATTAACTTGAGAAAAGTTTCTCGAGTATCTAAAACAGCTTAATAACTAAGTTGTTTTTTTCTTTAAAAAATATCTTCTATTTTTAGTGAAAAATAATTTTTTTTCTAATAATATGGTAGGAGGTAAAATAATTGATGAAAGTGGTACTACAAGATGGTGCTAAGGATTGTGGTATTTGTTGTTTATTATCAATCATTAAATATTATGATGGAAAAGTATCAAAAGAATATCTTAGACAGTTAACTAATACAACAAAGAATGGAGTTTCAGCTTATCATTTATTACAAGCATCAAAAAAATTAGGCTTTGAAGCAGTTGCTCTTTATGGAAATTTAGAACAAATTGAAAAAGAAAAATTGCCTTGCATAGCCCATGTGATACTAAATAAGAGTTATCATCATTTTATTGTAATTTATGAAATAAATTATGAGAAGGAAAAATTACTTATTATGGATCCTTCTAAAGGAAAAACTTATTTAACTTTTGCAGAGTTTAAACTGATGAGTAGTAATAATTATATATTTTTAAAACCTATTCAAAAATTACCCTTATTTAACGATTGTAATATGATAAAACAAATTAGTTATAAATTTATAAAAGAAAATATTAATTATATTGTATTTTTATTCTTCCTTACAATTTTTTATTTCATATTTAATGTATTATCTTCATACCATTTTAAATATTTAATTGACTATGGTATTAATTATCATGTAAGTAATAATTTATTTTTATTAAGTATAACAATATGTAGTTTATATTTATTAAAAGAAATATCTTCGTTTCTAAGAAAAATTATCTTACTAAAATATAGTCAATTATTTGATCAAAGCATTACCAAAAATACATTTCAACAACTGATTTTACTTCCTTATCTTTATTATAAAAATAGGACTACTGGAGAAGTTGTTTCTAGAATTAAAGATTTGTCAGTAGTAAAAGACTATTTGACATTTATTTTATTATTTATTACAACTGATCTATTTAGTATTACTATTTTTATCCTCCTCTTACTAAAAATTAGTAAACACTTGTCCTTAATTGCTTTATCTCTGCTAGTTAGTTTTGTTATTGTAAGTTTAGTATTTAAAAATATTCAAAAGCAAAAAACAAAATTATTATACCAAAATGAAGAACAAGTTAATTCTTATTTAATTGAAGCTTTATCTAGTGTTGATGCGATTAAGGGAATGCATATTGAAAAGTCTGTAATTAAAAGATTTATGTTTAAATATAAGAAGTTTTTAGCAGCTATTTATTCACTATCTTTAACTACAGAAGTTATTACTTTTTTAAAAAATAGTCTATATTCTATTTTCATAGTAGCTATTTTATACTGTGGCTCAGTAGAAGTTATTAAAAATTCTTTAACTCTTAGTGACTTAATTGTCTTTCAAAGTATTTTTAATTTTTATATTCAGTCTTTTCAAAATTTAATTACATTAATTACTAAATATCCTGAATATAAGGTATCTACTGAAAGAATAGAGGATTTATTTACTATAAAAAAAGAAGCTTTTCAGGGAAATCAATATTATAAACAATATAATTTAAAAGGAGATATAATTTATCATGACTTAACTTATGCTTATAATCATAAAGTATTATTAAATCAAATTAATTTAGTTATTCATGCCAAAGATAAGATTTTTATATCTGGACCAAGTGGTGCGGGTAAATCTACTTTAGTAAAGTTACTAATGAGATATATTGAAGTTCCATTTCAAAAGATTTCTATTAATGGTATAGATATTAATCATTATCATTTGAATGTAATTAGACAACGAATTACTTATGTTTCACAGCAGGAATTTTTGTTTAATGATACAATTTATCATAATATTAGTCTATATCAAGATTGTAGTAAAACTGAAGTTGAAAAAGTAATGAATTTAGCACTAATCGATAAAGAATTTAGTTTGGATCAAACAGTAGAAGAAAATGGATTTAATTTTAGTGGAGGAGAACGTCAAAGATTAATTATTGCTAGAAGTATTTTGAAAAAAAGTGATATTTATATTTTTGATGAGTCATTTAGTCAAATTGATGTGGTAAGAGAAAAGAAAATTCTTTCGAATATTTTAAATTATTTGAAAGAGAAAACTGTTATTGTAATTTCCCATCGTTTTGACAATAAAGATTTATTTGATAGGATACTATGTTTAAAAAATGGAAAGATCTATGAAGAAAAATTATGAAAAAAATCAATTAGTTATCAGTATTAGTTTTATATTTATTTTCTTATGCATTTTATTTTTAATTCATCTATTTACATATAGATATCGCAGTTATAGAGTGTTAGATTCTGTAATGATTAGTAAAAATTATATTAAATTATTAATAACAACAAAAGATTTAGAAATACTTAGAAAAAGTAAATATATTATGCTTGATAATCATAAACAAAAAATGTCTATTACTGATATTGAGTATAATGTATTAAAAAGAAAATCTTTATTTCATGAGGTAATTATAAATACACATACACCTAAGAAATATCATGACGGGGACGTTATTTTTATTACTGCTTATGAGAAGAAAAGAAAAATGATTAATATTTTTAAGTCATGTTGGAAGGAGTGAAAATGAAAGAGGTTAAAGAACAAAATTTAGAAAGGATAGTAGGTGGCTTTTCCGCTTGGGCTGCATTAGGCATTGTTTCAACAATTATATTTTTAGCAGGTGTGCTTAATGGATTTGTTCATCCAAAGTCTTGTGAATAATGAAAAAAATAGAAGAAGAACGCCTTGAAAATATTGTAGGTGGATCATCAAATATTAGTGGCACTATTATTAATGCTTTTGTAAATGTTATAAAACTATTAATTGATGCAGGAGAAAGTGTTGGATCTTCACTTAGAAGAATAAGCGCAGATAGTATATGTCCTTTAAAATAAAAAGATGGGTATTTTTTCATAAAAAACAGTCAATATTTCTTTTAATTATTTTCAGTATCCCTGTATTTTTAATATTTACTTACCTTCTTTACAAATTAGGTTATGATTGTGGAATATTTTTAAAAAATATCTATAAAATGATAACAAAGTAGTAAAAACTATCAAAAAATGTCAAAAATCCTTGAATTAAAAAGATATTTTTGTTATAATCGTTTTTAGAAAAAACGAAGGGAGGTAGTAAGATGGCAACTCAAGTCACAGTGAAAAATGGCAATTTAGATTTGGCTTTAAAGAAATTTAAGCAAAAAGTAGCTAGAGATAATATCCCTTCAGAATGTAAAAAACGTGAATGTTACGATAAACCAGGAGTTAGAAGACGTAATGCCAAAAAAGAAGGAATTAAAAATTCTAGAGAAAGAGATAAGAAAGAAAGAGTTAATAGGGATTCATAGGAATCTCTATTTTCGTTCTAGATATTTGATGGTTTTTTTAGTATAATAAAGTAGGAGAGTGATAAACATGTTAGTTGAACAATTAAAAAAAGATATGGTCGAAGCCATGAAGCAACATCAAAAGGTGAGATTAACCGTAATTCGAATGGTTAAAGCAGCATTAGATAAAGAACGAATTGATGGAAAAAAAGAAATTGATGATGAGTTGTTAATTGAGGTAGTGGGAAAACAAATGAAGATGAGAAAAGACTCCATCGAAGAATTTAAAAAAGCGAATCGTCAAGATTTAGTAGAAGAAGCAGAAGAAGAGTTAGATATATTAAAAAATTATCTACCAGAACAGTTAACAGAATTTGAAGTAGAACAACTTGTTGATGAAACAATTCAAAAGTTAGAAGCATCTTCCATGAAAGATATGGGACGTATTATGAAAGAAGTTACCCCACAAGTAAAGGGAAGATTTGATATGGGTGTTCTTAGTAGTATGATTAAACAAAAATTAAGTTGACCAAATGATTTTTGGACAACTTTTTTTCTGGAACAATACTTATTTTTTTATTTGAAACATATCTTTATATAGGTGATAAAGTTTATGTTTAACCGAGTAAG
>CANQKU010000100.1 GCA_947624535.1 uncultured Bacilli bacterium | reverse complement strand
GGGGGGGGGTATCATGGATATGATAGAGAAAATGAGGTGGATAAAAAATGGTCAAGAAAAATTATAAAATAATAATAGGAATAGTTATAGGAATAATAGTAAGTAGTATAGGAGTTTATGCAGTAGCATCTCTTTCAAGTAGTGAAGTAACTTATAATAATAAAGAAACAGGAATAAGTGCGAATAACTTACAAGGAGCAATAGATGAGTTATATGAAAAATCAAATGAACAAAAAAGCAGAATGCCAAAGCCAGGTAATGAAAATATAGTAAAAGTGTATTTTTATAGTCAAGAAAAAGAGTCGGAAGACTTTTGTGTAACTGGAGATGAAGCTACTTGTAAAGTTAATACCTGTTATTTAAATACTTCAAAAGATAGTTGTGCCCCAGGAACAATAATAGAATATAAAGTTAAAGAAGGAGAAAAATTAAGATTTCATGTAGTAGAAGACGATGGAGAAACAATGATCTTACAAAGTCAAAAAAATACGGTATATAGTACTCAATGGTATACGACTAATGATAATACTCAAGGACCAATTACAAGTTTAGCTGCTTTAGAAAATGCTACAAATGATTGGACAAATGTTAATACCCTTGAATATTCAATTGGTGGAGAAAGTGATACCTTGAAGTATTCTGGATGTTATACACCAAATTCATGTGTACATCAAATTTATACTTTGACAAAGAGTCGAGTAAAAGCAAGAATGATAACTGCACAGGAGGCTAATGAATTAGGATGTACAAGTGGCAATAAAAGTTGCCCAATATGGATGTATAATTATTTCTATGATTCAACAAGTAATGGAGGAACAGCTAATGATAGTAATGCTGGAGCTGAGTATTGGACTATGTCTGCTAATGCACAATATGGTGATTCTGTATGGCGCATTTCAATTATGGGTTATATTAGTGGAATGCCTGTTATTAATAGCTATGGCGCAAGAGCAGTAGTAGAAATCAATAAAAACCCTCAAAAATAAATGTTTGGCTATTTTCTATTCATATGATATTATTTGAATAGGAGGCTAAGAAATAATGAATGATTTATTAGAAATACTTTTAACTATAGCACCCATTATATTATTAGGTTGTTATGTTTATTTTAAAGATGATGATAAAGAACCTAGTAAAATATTATTTAGATTATTTATTGGTGGATTTTTAGCTGCTATATTAACTGTATTACTTAGTATGATTTTAGAAACAGTTTGTCCTTATTTACAATTAGATAACTCATCAAATAGTGTAATAAGATTATTTCTTCATACATTTATTATGGTAGGTTTAGTAGAAGAATGTAGTAAATGGATATTTTTATATTTATTTTCTTATAAAAGTAAAGAATTTGACCAGTTATATGATATGATTGTTTATTCAGTTTTTGTAGCTTTAGGTTTTGCTTTAATTGAAAATATTTTATATGTTAATAATGGTGGAATTTCTACAGCAATTATTCGTTTCTTTTTAGCAATACCTGCGCATGTTAGTATGAGTATATTTATGGGATATTACTTATCTTTAGCTAAATTATCTAAACTTCATAATAAAAATAAAAAGTCCAAAAAGTATATAATTTTATCTATTTTTATACCAAGTATTTTTCATGGTATATATGACTATTGTATACTTTCTAATAGTTTAATTTTATTATTTATTTTCTTGTTATTTATAATTATATTATTTTTTAAAGCCAATCAAAAATTATTATTAATATCTAAAAAAAATCAGCGTTTGAACTGATTTTTTATTTATATCTATATTTTCTAGGTTTTTCAAAAGAAATATTAATTAGTATTCCTACACAAATCATATAAGATAATAGACTGGATCCACCATAACTAATAAATGGTAAAGTAATTCCTGTAATTGGAAATAATCCAACAGTCATTCCAATATTTTGTATTTGTTGAAAAAGTAACATTGAAGTAATTCCAACTAAAATGTATCTATCAGTATCTAGTATTTTCTTTTGAGCTAATTTTATAATACTTATATCTAAATAAAGTGTAATTGCTAGAAGAATTATAACACCTAATAATCCAAAGTTAGATGCATAAACTGCAAAAATAAAGTCAGTACCAGACTCTGGAAAATATAGTGGTGTATTATTAAATCCATGTCCAAAGAATCCCGCAGATCCAATCGCAACTTTAGCATTTTCTAGTTGTAATCCACTACCATTAGACCAATCAAAAATTCTATCTAATCTATAAAAAAGTTTTGTACCAAAAAGTTTTATAAATAAATCTTGCTTTAAAAAATAAATTCCTATAAGAGTTCCTAAAAGTGCCATTACAACTGCAAGTGCTATTAAAAACCAACGTATTCTAATACCTGATGAAAAAATCATACTTACATAAATAATTAAATAAATAATTACGCATCCAGTATCAGGTTGTAAAAAAGTTAAAACTGAGGGTATTAAAACTATAAGTAAGGTTTTTAATATAAAAATAAATTCCTCTTTAATAGAAGGATTATCATAATTAGCTCTAAAATTATGTATCATTGTAGCTAAAGTTAACATTAAAAATATTTTCATAAATTCACTAGGTTGAAAACTACCAATACCAGGAATAATAAACCAACATTTACTACTATTTACTTCAGGAGCAAACAATAATAAACAAAGTAAGAGAATATTTCCAATCCAATATAAAATCCAAGTATGAGCATATAAATATTCGTTTTTTAATTTAACTAAAAGAAAAACTAAAATAGTTCCTACACCATACCAAACTAACTGCTTAAGAGCTAAATTACCCATAGTAGGTGAAATATATGTAGAAGCACTATAAATTGTAAATATACCAATTATTGCTAAAATACATATTGGAATTACAATAGATAAATTAATTTTTTTATTTTTATACATCATAAGATCTCTCCTTGTCTAATAGTTATTATACCAAAAAACAGTAAGTTTTATCTAAAATAATCATAAAATATAGCAAAGGATGTGAAATTTATGAAGAAATTACCTAAAATTTATCAAAATAAGATTGATAAAGTAATAAATAATAATAAGAAAATTGACTATGTAAAAAAAGATTCGAATAAGAAAAATATTATATCAGATAGAATGTCTTCTTCAGAGATTAATTCTATAATTGATGGAATTTTTAATGAAGATGGATATTCTTTTAATATACCAGTTATTATACAAACTAACACTAAAAGATATGAAACAAGTTTAATTACTAGAACAAATGGATATATATTAACATTTGATCATGGTAAAATTAAGGTTGAAGATATATATTTTATTCAAAGAAAAAATTCTTAACTTATTAGCTAAGATAAAATTGATACTAAGTAGGTATCTTTTTTAAAAGAAAAACACCTCTTTTTGAAGTGTTTTATTTTTTAGAATGTTATATATGCATCGCTATAGCATTTAACTGCTGATATACAATTTATATTAATTGTAAAAAATTCATTAGTAGAAGTGTAAGTACCATTTTCAAAATTTAATATTCTACATGTACAGCAACAGTCATCGATTGACTCTAGTCTAAAGATACTAGATCCATCTACTTCCCAGATTGCACCAGTTGTACAGTTATATAATGAAATTGGTCTAGTATTATAACAAATAATTTCTTCAGGTCCTAAAAATGGTCTGTCACATCCACCATCTTGGCAACAAGATTGGAAACTGTTTTTTTGTAAGCGAATAATATTATTTAAAATTTCACTTATGCATCCACAGTTATTTTGTTTGTTTTCATCACACATATTTTAAACTCCTTCCTATAAGTTCTCTAAAAAAATGTCATTCAAACATCTTAAGATACAAAAACAACTTAAATCTACAGTAACAAATTCATTTGTAGAAGTATAAGTAGTAGTTTCTTCTTCAGTATTTTCAGCTAAAATTCTAAGTTTGCAGCAACAACCCTTCACATCTTCTACTCTAAATACACTAGATGTTGATAATACATTGTTAGTATAATAGTTCACTGTAAATAAGCTACCATTTTTACTATATAATGTTATGGGTCTAGTATTGTAGTAGAAATACTCACTATTTCCTAGAAATGGTCTATCACATCCTTCAGGATAACATTCAGGAGAGCATTCCTTCTGTAAAATATCAATGACTTTTAATATTTTTGCAAGACAACACTTATCACTATTTTCCATATAACTCCTCCTTATCTTTTCTAATATAAGATATTCTTCTTAGTTAATTTAGTGCATAGCTTATACCTATTTTATATATATGTTTTTCTCAATTTTTTAGACTATTTAAAAATTTATGAGTTTTGTTGTGCAAAAAATTTTTCTTGACAAAAGCCCTGGGGG
>CANQKU010000099.1 GCA_947624535.1 uncultured Bacilli bacterium | reverse complement strand
ATAATAAAGAAAAAGTAGGTGAAAAAAATGGTCAAGAAAATTTTAGAAAAACAATTAATAATAGGAATATTAGTAGGAATAGTATTTGGAATACTAGGTGTAAGAGCAGCAGCCCTAGCCGCAAGTGAAGTAACTTTTAATGATAACAATTCTAAGTTAAGTGCCACAACCTTACAAGCCGCCATAGATGCCATGGCTAAAAAGATAAACTCAGCAATGATAGTGGGAGGTATAGGTAATGAATAGAATAAAAGAATTGTTAAAGAAATCAAGTAGATTTATATTAGGCTTAGCCATTGGACTAACCTTAAGTGTAGGAATAGGTTATGCAGCAACGGTAGCAGGATCATCCACAACATATAACAAAAGTACTTCAGGATTATCATCAACTAATGTACAAGGAGCAATAGATGAATTATATACCAAAGCCAAAAATTCTAAAACAAAGATTGTTAATGCATATACATATGATAAAACCGTATTATCTAGTACCACACAGGGTACAGGCTACAGTGCAGTTACAACAAAGGTATATAAATGTGTAACAGGGAATGAGTCAACATGCGTAAAAACAACATGTTATCAAAATAAAAATGTGAACTCATGCTCACCAGGTACGATAATAGATTATAGAGTAAATAATAATACAACAGTAAGATTTCATGTAATTCAAGATGATGGAGAAACTATGAGACTACAAAGCCAAAGAAATACGTTAAAAAGTGCATGGTATTCAAGTAGTGACAGTAATAGTAGTGGACCAACAACCGCATTAGCCTCCTTAGAAAGTGCCACAGCTGGCTGGACAAATGTAAACAATCAAACTTATACAATAGGAAGAAGTAGTAACGACTTAGGCTATTCAGGTTGTTCTTCATCATATAATTCATGTTCAAGTGCAACATATAGTTTAACAAGAGGCCCAGTAAAAGCAAGAATGATAACAATGCAAGAGGCAATGAAAGTAGGTTGTACAACAAGTTCTGTCTCATGCCCAGTATGGATGTATAACTATTTAAATGGATCTACAGGTTGGAATGGAACAAATACTGGTGATAATAACAGCGAATATTGGACCATGTCAGCGAACTCTTCTTACTCTGACTTTGCGTGGATGGTGGATTTTACTGGTAGGTTGGACGACAACCTAACGACGCGCAATCTAGGTGTTCGTGCAGTAGTAGTCATCTCCAAATAGTTAACCCTAATATTTATTCATAAATTCTATGCTTGTACATATGATTTAGTAGGAGGAATTATATGGAAAAACAAGATAGCATTAGTAGTTATACTCATGGGGTAACGTTGGTAGAAAGAAAAAATTTAGTTATTACTGGGGTAAAGAAAATAGAAAACTTTGATACTGAACAATTTCTATTAGAAACTAATATGGGTTTTATTCTAGTTAAGGGTGAAGACTTAGAACTTATTAAATTAGATACTTTACAAGGAAATGTATCGATAAGGGGTTTAGTTAATGGTATTAATTATTTAGAAGAGAATACTAAAAAGACAAAAGAAAATGGTATTTTTAATAGGTTATTTAAATAATGGAATTAAAATTACAAATTATGTCTTTAGTATTTTCTTTTGTCTTTGGAATTATATTTTATATATGTACTAATATTAATTATAAATTTTTATTTTGTAAGAATAAGATTTTTCAAATAATTATTACAATTATTTATGTATTAGATTTTTCTCTTTTATATTTTTTTCTTTTGAAAAAAATAAATGAGGGGGTTTTCCATATTTATTTTTTATTATCTATTATTTTAGGTTATTTTACTGGGTATATAAATATTAAAAAATATCTTGATAAGTTTAAAACTAAAATAATGTTAAAAAATGTAAAGAAGTGAAAAGTTTAACAAAATCACTTGTTTTCTTAAGTTTAAGTGCTATACTAAAGTTAGGAAAGTAGGTGGGGATATGGCTAGAAAAAAGAGTAAAAAAAGATCAAGGAAAAAAATGTTTTTACTTGGATTTTTGTCTTTGGTAATTATTGCTGGTACTACTTATACTATAGGAAAATATTGGGTTGAAATTTATGATAAATATAAAGAGAAAAAAGAATTAAAAAAAGAATTAGTCTCTTTAAAAGAGAAAGAAGAAGAATTACAAGTGGATGCTGATAAGTTGCAGGATCCTGATTATATAGCAAGATATGCTAGAGAAAAATATTCATATTCAAAAGATGGAGAAATTATCTTACGTATGCCGTAAGATATTTTATTGCAAAAATAAAGAAATTCGTATAGAATAAAAATGGTGGTAAAAATGATTGATATAGAACAAGATTTGACTTTTGAAAGTAGTGACAAAATTGTTATAGGTTGTTCTGCTGGACCAGACTCTATGGCTTTATTTGATTTGTTACTAAAACTTAGAGAAAAATATCACTTTCAAATTATTTGTGCCCATGTAAATCATAATATTAGAAAACAAAGTGAAGAAGAAGAAAGATTTATTAAAGAGTTTTGTGATAAATGCCAAGTTATGTTAGAAGTTATGAAGATTGAAAAGTATGGTGATGATAATTTTCATAATGAAGCTAGAAATATTCGTTATCACTTTTTTGAAGAGGTTGTTGAAAAATATAATGCTAATTACTTAATGACGGCTCATCATGGAGATGACTTAATTGAAACAATTATGATGAGATTAGTAAGAGGCTCTAATCTAGAGGGATATAGTGGCTTTCATCAAACTTTAGATATGGGAACTTATAAGTTAGTTAGACCACTTATTTATTATACAAAAGAAGAATTAGAAGAATATGATCAAATTAATAAAATACCTTATTATATTGATGAGTCTAATCATAAAATGAAATATACTAGAAATAGATATAGAAAAAATATTTTACCATTCCTAAAAGAAGAAGATAAAAATGTTCATTTGAAATTTTTAAAATTTAGTCAAAATCTACAAGAGGCTAGTAAATATATAGAAAAAGAACGAGATAAGGCATTGCATGAAGTTATAACTTCTACAGGAAGAATAGATATTTCAAAATTTTTACAAATAGAGTCGTATATTCAAAAAGAAATTCTATATTATATATTAGAAGAATTTTATCAGGATGATTTAATTTTAGTAAATGATAAGCATATTGACTTATTAAAATATTTAATAGAAAGTAATAAATCTAATATGCAGGTTAATTTACCTAATGAGATAGTTGCGATAAAAAGTTATAATGAATTTTATTTAAAAAGAGAAACTGATGAGATTACTGAGTATGAGATAGAGTTTTCTACTTATGCTGACTTACCTAATCATCATTATATTAAGTTAATTGATGAAACAATAGAAAATTCTAATAATATTTGTAGATTATCTAGTAGTGATATTTGTCTACCTATTATAATTAGAACTAGAAAAATAGGTGATAAGATCCAAGTAAAGGGTTTAAATGGTAATAAAAAAGTCAAAGATATATTTATTGAACATAAAATTCCACTTGAAGCGAGGGATACTTGGCCAATAGTAGTTGACTCAAGTGGGAAAATACTTTGGATACCAGGTTTAAAAAAATCTAAATTTGATCAACAAAAAGATAAAAAGTGTGATATAATAATGAAATACTGCTAAAGGAGTGAAAAAATGAATAAAAATACAGTAAATCGTAAGAATGTTAAAAAGGGTTTAGTACCTTACTTATTTATGTTTTTAATTATCATTGGTGTTTTTTATGTATTTAATGTAATGAATACTAGTGTAAAGAATTTAACTTACAATGAGTTTATGAGTGAGTTAAATGATGGAAATATTAAGAGTTTAACAATTACTACTAGAGATAGTGCTAAAACTTATGAAGTAACAGGTTCATTAAAAGGAGCTAGTAAGAGTGAGTCATTTTTTGCAAGACTTCCAATGAGTGATACAGTAATGAAAAAAATTGTTGATGCATCAGAAACTCAAGAATTTAAATTAGAAGCTAAAGCTGATCCAGAGAGCTCAACATTTTTAATGATTTTAGTTAATGTGTTACCATTTGTGTTATTAATTGCGTTTGCTTTCTTCTTCTTTAACCGTCAAATGGCTGGTAATAAGAGTTCAATGGATTTTGGAAAAAGTAAAGCTAGATTAAGTACCGATAAAAATAAAGTTACATTCAAAGATGTGGCAGGATTAAAAGAAGAAAAAGAAGAAGTAGCAGAGTTAATTGACTTCTTGAAAAATCCTAAAAAGTTTCAAAAATTAGGTGCTAGAATACCAAAGGGTGTTTTACTATTTGGTCCTCCAGGTACAGGAAAAACTTTATTAGCTCGTGCTGTAGCTGGAGAAGCTAATGTTCCATTTTATTTTATTAGTGG
>CANQKU010000098.1 GCA_947624535.1 uncultured Bacilli bacterium | reverse complement strand
TAAAAATATGCTCCTCCACCACAACAAGAGCCACCCTTATTTAGTTGATTGTTATTAGCAATACCATATCCTAAAGCAGTTCCAGCTAGACCACCTACTACAAATGGTGCGAAAAAAAATCTATCATCTTGTGAAGCCATATTTTGCATATCTACTGAGTTAAATGAAGACATATCTTGCCAATTATTTTGATTAGCTCTATCAAACATATAATTTGGATAATAATTGTTATTCATAAACACACTCCTTTATAAATAGAATATGAAAATTTTTTAATAAAGTGATTAATTTAGAAAAATTTGATTAATCTTTGAAACTGTTATAAAATATAGGAAATAGAGGTGTCAATTTATGGAGAGATTACAAAAGTATATAGCAAATTCTGGCTATACTTCTAGAAGAAAAGCTGAAGAGTTAATAAAAAATGGAAAAGTATTAGTTAATCAAGTACCAGTTACTGAGTTAGGTTTTAAAGTTAGTGGTAAAGAAGAAATTATAGTAGAGGGGCATGTTTTAAAAAAAGAAGAAAAACTATATTATTTACTTAATAAACCTAGAGGTGTAATTACTTCTGTTAAAGATGATAAAAATAGAAAGACAGTTGTTGATTTAATTGATACAAGTAAGCGAATTTATCCTGTAGGAAGATTAGATTATGATACAACAGGGGTTCTTTTACTTACTAATGATGGAGAGTTTGCTAATATTTTGATGCATCCTAAGAATAAAATTGATAAAGTATATATTGCTAAGTTAAATGGAATAATTAAAGCTGATGCGATTAAAAAAGTAGAAAACGGGGTAGAGTTTGATGGAAAAGTTAGTGCTAAATGTCGTGTTAAACTAAGAAAAAAAGATGCATCTAAAAACACATCTATTGTAGAAGTTACTATCCATGAAGGAAGAAATCATCAAATTAAGAAAATGTTTTCTAAAGTTGGGTTTGAAGTATTAAAATTAAAGCGTGAACGAGTTGGTATTTTTACTTTAGATGGGTTAAAATCAGGTGAGTATAGACCTCTTTCATTTAAAGAAGTAGCAAGAGTTTACGCTATGTATAATAAATAATTATTTTGAAGATAGTCTAAAAAAGTTAATACTAGGTCTATTAAAAAGTCTAAATCCTAAATCGGGAGAGCCAATACCACTAGAGATATAAATCTTGGTATTATCTTTCTCGTAGTAGGGATTTTTATATTTTTTAGATCCAGATTGTGGAATAATTCCTCCTAATAGAGGAAGTCTAATTTGTCCATTTAATGAGTTTCCTGATAAAACTAAGTCGATATTTCTATTAGTTAAAACCTCATCTAAATCATCAGTCTCACTCATAATACTAATACTATAAATACTATTTTGATCAATTGACTTATCAAAATAGTCATAAGCTTTCTTAATATCTCTTGTTTCTTTAATTAAACTAGACATACCAATTATAATTATAGGTTGATTATTATTGGAATAGATTAAGTCATATTCATTATCTAAAATTTTAAAATTACTTTGAGTAAGAATAGAAGTTATACTATCATCATCATATTTCCCACTAACTGCATATTTCCCCATATTAGAATTTATTTTTTGTAACTCTTTAGTTAATTTTTCTTGTTCAGTAGTTGACATTTTATAATTTGGATCTATAAGATTACCTGTAAAAATTACTAAGTCAGGTTTTCTTATATTAATAGTATCAACTAATTTTTCTACATTTGTTAAAGTAGTATTATCTCCATAATATAAGTCAGAAAACTGAATTAATTTTCTACCATTAAAACTACTAGGAATTTTACTATTAGTAAGACGTGTTTCTTTCACAATTAATCCTGTAGTAGAAAAATATTTTGTATAGAAAAAAATACCACAAAAACTAATAATAGTAATAAATAGAATTTTAATAGTTAATTTTACATACTTTTTTTGTTTTTCGCATCGTTCTATCTTTTCTATTTTATCTTGAATTTCTTGATTTTTTTCTATACGTGTTTTCATCCATCTTCACCCTAACTCTATTGTAACACATTTTTTCTAAATAATATTTAATTTTATCTTAAAACGTGGTATTATAAAATTAAATTAAGAGTAGGAGTTGATAATTATGAGTAAAGTTAAAAAAAATAAAAGTTCTAATGATGCTTATATGTTATGCATGCTTTTATCTATAGTTAGTATATTAGCAGTTATCTTAAAAGATTATTTCTTTAAAATAGGTAATATAGATATGACATACTCAAGTTTAGTATTACCATTTATTCTATTTATTAGTAATTATATAACTAAAAAGTATAATGTTAAAACTTCACTGCAATCTATTTTAATATCTTCTTTAATGATTGTAACATTTTTAATACTAATTAAAGATTTAACAAATCAACCTATAGTTATTTTAGATTTAGTAGGTAATTTTCTTAGTTATTTTATTAGTTTAGTAATTCATTTATTTATCTATTATTATATTTTAACTAACTTTAAAGAAAATGCTTTACTAATTTATTTTAATTATATATTCTCTATGCTTATGCATCAATTTATATATTTGTTATTCTTATATCAATTAGTATCTACTAGTGTTTTCTGGAATAATTATTTTATCTCTTTAGTAATTCAATCAATTATTTCAATTTTCTTAGTAGTTATTGATAGTAAGATTAAAAGAGGGGAAGAAAAGATAAAAAAGATCAAGAAAAAAACTAGTTAGACTAGTTATAATAAGATAGATATTAATGTTAATATAGTGTTATGCATAGCGTGCATACAAATGGATGTGAAGACGGTGTTAGTTTTACAGTATGCGATAGCGAAACAAATTCCTAATGAAGAGTATGGAATAATATAGGCAAATTGTAATAGATTAGTAGAGCTAGATACATGCATATATCCGAATATTATTCCTGATAATAAAATAAAGATTATATTTTTACTAAATAGATTTCTAAAGTTTTTTCTAAATAATATTTCTTCATTTAATGGAGCGATTACACCTGCATTTATAATCATAAGTAGGGGAGAAGTTTTAATCATTTGTTGAACTAATTGTTCGTTATCAGCACCACCTCCATTTAATAAAAGAGAAATAATTATATTAGATATCATCATTCCTATAAGACCAATTATCCAGTATTTAAAACCTATATCAATATTATTAGATAAGTTATCTTTAAAGATTTTAAACTCTTTGATTAAATCTTTTCTATATAAAAGAAATAGTAAAAAAAGAATAATAATACTAGATACACAGTTTAGTATAGTTGAAAGAGAAGTCGTAACTTGACTTCTTTTTAAATGTAAGATTACTAGTAAAAATTTTTGAATATAAATACTACTAAAAAATATTAAAAAAGCAAGAATAAATTTTATGACTCTTTTAACTAAGTTATTATCTTTCATATCATCACCAAATTTATAATAGCACATTCTTTAAATAAAATAAACTAATAAAACTTGAAATGTAAATACTTTTATGTTAGAATAAGCCAAAAACGAAAGGAAGTAGGTTATGAAAAAAGATAAAAATATAGAAATAAATGAAACTAATTACAAAGACTATATTGAATTATATAAGTTAAAATTAAATTCTATAGATAAAGCTTCTGATATAGTATTTGGAGCATTTATAGTTTTAACTTTAGGACTTTTAGGTAGTTTAGCTGTTACTTCTCTTAGTATGTTCCCCATAAATTTTATAACTACTTTTCTTTTAATGTTACCTGTAAATAAAATAATATCAGTAGCAGTTGGTAAGACTATGGAGAAAAACTTTACTAAAACTCATCCTAATATAAATTCTCATATAAGTTTAGATGAGTTAGAAAATGCTTTACAAAAAGAAAAGATTTTAGATGAAGTATATCAACTTAATCCTGAAAATTATGAAGTAAATAAAAATATAAGTAATGATGATAGTAAATCTAATATAAGTGATTACCAAGATAATTATTTAGAAAATATTCTTAGAAACAATCCAAAAAATCATGAAGTTGCTCCTAAAGTGTATAAAAAAGTCAAAAAAAATTAATTGAATGTATAAATTTGTTTGGAAATTTATAAAAAGTATGATATAATCTATCTATAAGAAGAAAGGAGTGGAATAGGTCCACTCTTTTATGTTAGTTTTTGGAGGTAGTTATGAAAGAAAAGGTTGAAGAATTGCTAAATTCTAAAATAGAGGAATTTGGCATATATGTTAGTGATGCCTATTATGAAGAAGTAGAGGGTAAAAAAATTTTTAATATTGAGGTAGATAGTGATAAGGTAATTGACTTAGATTTGATTACTGAAGCATCTAGAGTTATTAATGAAGTTATGGATAACACAGAAGAAGTTGCTAAAGACTATGATGAGTTAGATATTTATTCAAAAGAAAAAGGAGGAGAAGGTTGAAAATAAAAACATAAATTTTGTCCACGACAAAAACCGTCAATGAAGACGCTAAAATAAACCGAACGCGTG
>CANQKU010000097.1 GCA_947624535.1 uncultured Bacilli bacterium | reverse complement strand
ACTTGCAAGATTATGGTGGTATGCAAGATTAAATTAGTCTCATCATAACTTAATCTTGCATACCACCATAATCTTGCAAGTCCATTTAAAAGTAATGATCTTGCTGCACCATTATTAAAGAAATAGTGTTGTAAAATAAAGTTTTCATTTTTATTATTATCGGGAATAGGCCATCTTTTTTGCATATAATTCCAAAACTTAGTATGAGCAAGACCGGCCCATAATCTTTCATCACTTGCTTGACTATCACTTAAATCTTTTAAATTTGAATAAATTATTTTCATGTTTTCTAAATCATCTTTTTCAGGATTATCAGAAATTATTAAATCAAAATCAGGAAATTCCTTATTTAACATTCCAAAATTATCATCTGTTTTTGTTATATCACTTATCCAAGCAGAATCATTACTTTTATAATTATCAATTATAGTATTAATATTTTTCTTCAATATAGTAACTGAAGCATCTTTCATAAATTGAATCTTCATTATTTTTTTACCTCCATTTTTAATAAAGTACTAGTTGCAAGAGGAACTGGACTATTAATTAAGTTTTGTGCCAAAACAACGGAAGTTACATCCTCAATTAAATTTTTATCAAAAACTTTATATTTTTCCTCTATTTTCTTCTTAATAACTTTAAACCAAATATAACTTTCATAATCTATCCAACTTTCTAAACTTTTTAAGTAATCAAGAGCATATATAATTGCTGGTAAAACAAAAAGTGAATGAATAATAGGTGTATAAACATTTTCTGTTTGACCTATACTAGCATAATAACCATAAGTATCAGAAGGTAAAGATATTCTAATTTTAGAATCAGTTAAGCTAATTGTCATATTATTTTTCTCATCATAATCTGGAATAACTGATACAATCGAATTTATATTTGATAAATCATATATATCTTTAGGAACAGAGATATCTGGTTGATTCGAAATAGCTAAAATTGAGTATTTTTCAATATTAAATCCTATAGTACCATACTCGGGATTAAATTCATTATTTAAACTTTTAAAATTATAGATATCCTGATTAGCTATTATAAAGGCAATTACTTCTAAATTTTGATTTATTAAAGGTGCCTTTATATCTATATAATTAGTTGTTAAAGATAAATCTTGAACCTTTCTATATTTTGTTTTACTACATTCAAGATGTAAAACTATTTTGCATTTTTGAGATTTTAATAAATTAATTAAAGTTACACTTTTAATAATTGGTGTTATTTCTAATCTTACTTCCTTTTTAGTCCTTATAGCATTAAGTTGAATTGTAAAGTCGCAATTTAGATAATCGTCATACATAGAAGATAACACAGGATAAGGAAACATTCTATTATTTTTAATTCTCATATACTTCTACCTCCAATGGATGATTTCTAGTATTTTCTAAATTAAAATGAATATATACTTTTGAGCCTTTAGTAATCTTACCTAAAATAATTTTATTATTTTGAATTTTTAAATTTTCTTTTACCATATTGCCTCTTAAAATATAAGCATTTACAATAGTTGCTTCAAAACTAGCTTGTTCTCCAGATAATCTAACTGCTATTGCTCCATCATTTATATCTTGATTAGGTATTAAACTAAGGATATACTCATTTATAGCATTTTGATAACAAATTCTTTTTTTAACACTTTTATTTGCTAATTTTTTATTATAACTTGATGATGGATTATTGGTATTTTCATGAAAGTCATTATCAACTATGGTTTTCTTACCATCCTTTTGATCATATACATCATACTCTCCATTTTCATCCTTAACTCCAACTGGAATTTTATTTTCTTCAGAATCTGCAAAATCTTCTGTCTCATTTTCAACTGGGTATGGAAGTCTCTCTTTTATTTCTAAATTCTCTTTTATATCATCAACTATATTTTCTTCTTTTTCATTACCATCTAAAGAGTAATCATCTGGTAAAAATTCTCCTAAGCCTACTACATTCATTTCCTCTGGTGCATTATCCTTAGCAAGTTTTTTAATAACTTCTTTTATTTGTTCAAGCATTCTATCATATCTCTTTTTAGCATTTTTATCTTCTTTAATTCTTTCCAATACCCATTCATCATGAGTAGGATTTTCCATTTTTTTAAAATATCCATTTACTTCTTTTGTCGTTAGTTTTAAAATTCCCGAAAAAATAGTTATTTGTGGAAAACTTCCTTTATCAAATATTTTCATCCCGGTATTTTTTATAATTGCTACTCTATTATGATAATTCGGATTTAATTCAAGTTTCAATACAGCATCTGGAATGCCTTCTTCCATAATGCAAATAGGATAACTATTAGGACTCTTCATTACTTCTAAATAATCAGCCGTATTCGGATTAAATAATTCTTTATGTTTACTATAAATTTTTTCATATATTTCATATAAATTTTCTTTATTTATTTCAATATCATTTATTTTAACAATAAGTTTATTATTAATTATTGAATTAAAATAGTTATCAATTATTGCTGAAGAAATATCATTTTCAAATTTACTAAAATCATCACCAGATCCAATTAAATCATTATCAGCAATTTCAAATCCTAAAATATAAACATCTGTTCCATATTCATAATTTCTTCTCAAAAAACTTTTATCTAAATTACAAAGTTCAGGAATTGGTGAATCATTTTCATAAGATGTTGAATCTAAATAATTACCATAAAATCCTAATCCATGAACTATATCTCTTGGATTTTTATAATAATATGAAAGTTTAGCAATACATTCAGATTGTTTTTTGTTTTCTAGATTATATGTTGAAAAATATAATGAGCCAAACTTTGAACAGGCATACATGGCATTTTTACCAAGACCAAATGCTCCACCTTCCTCAGGATTTTTATCATTTGTTCCAGAATGAACAACCAAATTAGCCCAATGATTATTCTTAGGATCAGTTCCTAAAGTTAGTCCTGTTGTATTAAAATCACTTATTCTTAAGCAAAGGATCTCATCTTTTTCTAAAATACTTAAGGCATCTTTATAATAATTTAAGGCATTTAAATTATTTTTATAAAATTTTTGACAGTGTGTAATTTCTTCATTGATAATTTGTTTAAATTGCTCATATCCTGGAAAATCTTCTTTTTTAATCTTAAAGGTTTTAAATTCTACTTCAACAGGTTTAATTGATCCTTTAAGAGATGCATCAATTGAATTTTGACATACTTCTCTTGCTAATGATTGAATACTATCATCTTTAAATAATTGAGTTCCTCCATCATTGAAGCCGATTCCTCCACCATCAAATGTTAAAGGAAATCTCCAAATAGGTTTACTACCATTCATACTACTTATCACCCTTTCAATTTAAATTCTTTCTTATTACTTTGTGCTTCTTGAAATTTTACTTTTGTAATTTTAATTTCATTTTCAATTGCATTAAATATTTGCTTAACATCATTCTCTGTATAGACATAATTATTCTTATTAGAACAATTACTTAGTAACTTTAACATGGAAATAATTTTATTAGTTCTATTCTCTGCAATTTTAATAAATCGGTCTCTTTTTATCTTTTCATTATCCATTTTTCTCCCTTTCTTTCAAGCACATTATACTACAGTTAAATATATTTGTCAACTATTTTTAATATATATTTCATTGTTTTTACAATACATTTTAAAAATATAGTATAGATTTATAAAAAATATATTACATTTTTAAGCAAAATAAAACCAGAAGTTCAACCTCTAGTTAGCATTTAAATTATCAAAGTTTTCTTTATTTTCAATGGAATCTATATTATTTATTATAATAAAACAGATTTAATAAAGTTTCTAAAACAGTATTACTTTGTACAATCTAAAACAGCCTTAAATTATAACCTATTTACACCTTTTTGTAACCACTTTCGACGCTAAGTTAAGCATTATTGCAGTATCACTACATTTTACAGAACAAAATAGGACTAGAAAAAATTTGTTTTTTATGTTAAAATAAATCATGTGATACATCTCCTTAAGCAAGATTCCTGTATCACAAAACGCCATTGTTTTTATAACTTTGGCGTTTTTTAATATTATTTAGTTTTACTATTTTCAATTATATAATAACTTATAGTAGGAACCGTATCTAAAAGAAATCCTGCTTCACTTGTAAAATTTAAAACTTCTGATGCATCTCCAAAGGCAAAACAACCTTCTGGAATTTTTTTATTTGGTTTTAACTCATCATCTTTAAAATATTTTAGAAAATTAGGATTAGCTTTATTTATTTTCTTAAGATATTCTATAGCTTTATTATCTTTCCCTAACTTATAATAAAGAATAAATAATGGTGCAAGCATTCCTAAAGTATCTTCTGGGTATTTTCGATAAAGTTTTAAGATTTCACTTTCTTCTTCTAAATATGCATATATTGCCATTAAAAGATATCTAGAACCTATATTATCATTAGAATTTAATCTAATAATTTCTTTACAAACATCTCTTGCTTGTTTAATCTTACCATCAATTGTTAAAT
>CANQKU010000096.1 GCA_947624535.1 uncultured Bacilli bacterium | reverse complement strand
CAACAACTGATGTAACTGCTGCAACACAATTAATTACAGATAGTTCTGGATATGTTGGATTTTGTAATATATCACCTAATTGGTATAGAGTAATCGAAAGAAGTTGTCCATATTATGGATATACCTCAATGCTGTCAACTAATTGGCAATGTATTTCTAGCGGAACAGGAATAAATCTTCAGTTTGATAACCCTTGGGAGGTTGGAAACTTATTAATTCACAAGGTAGATAAAGATACACAAAAATCATTACCAAATGTAAGTTTCAAAATAAAAAATAATGCAGGACAGTATGTGGTAGCATATGATAGTGCAGGGGAGAAAAAATTAAAAGTACAAGGTAGCATAGATTTAAGTAAAATGGAATTTGATAATACAGGAACAACATTTACAACAAATGCAAATGGAGATATCAAAATTAATTATATGTTAACAGGAGACTACAATATAATTGAAACAGAAAATCCTAATTATGGATATGATTTAGATTCTACACCACATCCTGTAACTATAACAAAATCAGTAACAAAAGAAAATATAATACAATCAAAAGTAGATAATGAAAAACAAACAGGAAACCTAATAATAAACAAAAAAGATATGGATAGCAATACAGTAATGGCTGGAGTAAGTTTCAAAGTAAAAGCATTAACTGGAGACCATGCTGGACAATATATTATTCCTCACGATGGTCAACAGAAGTTAAATGTAACAGGAGATATTGTATTAACGGATATATCTTATACTCCTAATAAAAATTCTGCAACTACATTTACGACAGATGCAAACGGACATATAGGAATTTACAATTTATTAACAGATACATATGAAGTTGAGGAAATCAGTGTAGGTTCTAATGACGAATATGAAATAGACAATAATTATATTAAATGGGAAACTTCGAACAATACATCTGGAGACGGAAGTATAGGAAGCATAGTAGTAAAAAGACAATCATCTCAAAATACAGAAACAAGTCAATTAGCATCTACATATGCAGACACAATAACATATAAAAACAGAAGAAAATATACTAAACTTTTAGGCTATGTATGGGAAGATGCTCCAGATACAAAAGATACAGATAGCAATAAAAGAGATAGCGTTTATACAGCAGGTTCTACAGATAAACTTGTACAAGGAATACCAGTAGTACTAAGAAAGAAATCAGATGGTGGTATTGCAAATACATATAATAAAGATAATAAACAATTACAACAAGGTGGAGGTTCAACTCTAACAAATGCACAAGGTGCATATGATTTCACATATGTATTAATTAATGATATACCTGACTTATATATAGAATTTGGTTACAATGGAATGGGATATGACAATGTAGATGTAAAAATAGATTTACAAAGTGCCAACCCAGAAAATGGTAATGTACAAAATGGAAATAAAGCATCAGAAGGTACTCTAAGAGCAGAGTTCAATAAAAAATATCAAACTATAACATATAATAGTGATAAAGGAACTATTCAAAATGGAACTGGACAAGCTAAAAATGAAAATACAAATACATATTTACTACAATATGATTCAGCAAATGGTGAAAGTAAATTAGTTTATGGTGGAAATAAAGCATTATATAATTATGGATATTCAGGAAATGAAAGTTCAAGGATTCCATTTACAGGAGTGTATGACCAATATATGATTACAGCAACCACATATAATGCATATGGTGGATGCTTAGATAAAATCAGAACACCTGCTCAAATTAGAAGTGGTAATGTAGAAGAACTAAAAAATCTAAACTTAGGACTTAAGAAAAGATTAGAAGCTGATTTATCAATTATAAAAGACATAGATAGTGCAAAAGTTCATATCAACGGACAAGATCATATTTATAGATACTCAGATAGATTTAATACCAATTTATATTATGATGAACAAGGAAATAATGGCTATAATATGTCACCTGCGACTAAATTTGGTCAAACAAGTAGATATGGCACAATGACATATACAAGAGCATTGTATGCATCAGATATCTTCTATGGCGTTGGAGATGTATACGGTAAAGATGGAGATGTATTAGATGTAAAAATAACATACAAAATCGGTATAAGCAACAAATCAAATTTGTATGGAGTTGTAAACGAAGTAATAGACTATTATGACACAAAATATAGTGAAATAAAAATAGGAACAGAAGTTGAAAAAAATGGAATGATTAAAGCAGGTACTGAATTATCAGGTACTAAAGAAACATCAGAGAATTCACAGTATACAAAAATAAGGATAAATACACAAAAACTTGAAATTAAGCCATATGAACAAAGATTTATCTACATAGTATTAACAGTAAATCCAACTCATATTATTGATATCTTAGGAAGAACTGAACAAGAAATAAAATTAGATAATGTATTAGAAATAACTTCTTATTCAATGAAAGATGCTAACCAATCTCCATATGCAGCAATTGATAAGAATTCACAACCAGGAAATATGAACATAAATGACAACAGTAGCAATAAAACAACATTTGAAGATGATACAGACAAAGCTCCAGGAATGAAGTTAGTATTGCAAGAAAAAAGACAAATAACTGGAACAGTGTTTGTAGATAATCCAGTAGGGGATGAAGTTAAAACAGCAAAACTTATGTCAGGTGAAATAAGACAAGGAGACGGAATATACAATAGCGCAACAGATAAAGGTTTAGAAAATGTAATTGTAACATTAAAAAATTCAAAAGGCAACATAGCTCAAGTTTATAATCAAACCGATGGCTTGGTAAACGCAGCAGGAATTCCACTATCAGTTGAAAACACAAAAAATAAATGGGCAGACGCAATTGTAAAAACTAACAGAAATGGAGAATTTACAATAGAAGGATTAATACCAGATGATTATACAATTGTATATACTTGGGGAGACAAAGAACATAAAGTACAAAACTATAAAGCAACAATTGTAGAAGAAAAATCTTATAATGCAAAAGGTAATAAAGAAAATCAGAATATCGAATGGTATAAAGACGAATTCAAAAAGCGGATATAAAGGCGTAGAATGGAATGATGCAACAAATAGTGAAATAAGAAGGTCAGATGCAATAGATGACTACGCAAAAAGAAAAGAAATTGATGCTCAAAGTTCTTTAATGATTAATGAAAATGCAAAAGTAATAGATAATTATGAAGGACAAATTAAGATTAATGAAACTGATAAACAAGATTTAATTAAAAAAATGGATTCAACAACACCAGTATTCGAAGTAGGTATTGAATACAACAAAGAAACAACTTGTAGAGATACTAATAGTCCAGAATATGAATACAAAACAAATAATGGAGTAGTAGTCATAGAAAATGGTTATGCTGTAAAGAAACCAGGAAGAGAAAACCATTTAAAGAGTATAGACTTTGGTATAGTAGAAAGATCAAAACAAGCATTAGAATTAAATAAGGTTATAAAAAATGCAAAAATTATATTGGCAAATGGAAATACACTAATAAATGCTAAAATTGTAGATGGAAAACTAGAACCTGTAAATAATGCAACACTACTTCCAGAATCAGAAGGAGCAAATGCACAACTTAAATTTGAGATTGACAATGAAATACTAGAAGGTTCAGAATTAAGAATTGAATATGGCTTAGAAGTAAAAAATATTAGTGAAGTAGAATACTTAAACGAAGACTTCTATAGATATGGATCTGGACATGGAATGAATGAAAATGATTTAGTAACGCTAAATGCAAATGATGTAATAGACTATTTAGACAATGGAATCAATATAAATGAAGAAGAAAATCAAATAGGAGCCATAATACAAAGAGAAACAGAAAAACAATCTTTAATTACTGATGGATTACTAGATGAAAGCTTACAACAAGTACTGAAAGATACAGTAAGAATCTTTGATATTAAATCATTATCAAAAGACTTAAGACCAATAGGAGGAGACGATAAAACAAAAATAAGCATACCATTGATAACATCTAGAATATTAGCAAATATTACAACAAATGAAATTAATATTGCAAATAGTGCAGAAATCATTAAAGTTAAAAAATCAGGAGGAGCAACAATAAGAGTAAATGTACTAGGAAATTATATACCAAGTTCAACAAATCATGAATTTGATGATAGTGAAGCGCCAAACATAGTAGTACTACCTCCAACAGGACAAAACTTAAACTATACGTCAATGATATTACTAGCAATTAGTGCACTTGGCTTATTAGGAATAGGAATCATCTTAATAAAAAAATACTTAAAGAAATTACATTAATAAAAAGTTAAATATAGTTTGTATTAATAACAATTCGGTGGGACCAGCAAATTATAGACTATTAAAAAAGGCTTTATAATTATATTTTTATAATTATAAAGCCTTTTATTATAGTCTGTTATGTAGCTGGGAGTTATTAACACAAACTATATTTAACCATCTATATGACAATTTTTAATATACATATTGATTTTTTCGACATTCTGTAATAAAATAAAAAAAATAAAATAGA
>CANQKU010000095.1 GCA_947624535.1 uncultured Bacilli bacterium | reverse complement strand
TTTTTAACTGGAATTTTGTGTAAGACTAAATTCTTGTCTAATATATTGAAACTGGAATTTACTTTTTCATTTCACATGTTACACATTTTAAAACAATTTTTTTGAAACTCGTTGACATTATACCTAATAATAGGTATAATTGATTATGTAATAATAATAGAAAGGAGTATGCTATATGGCATTAAATGAATCTTCAACATTAGTAACTGCAAAAAAACCTGCAGCTGTAAAGAATTATGCAATTACAATTTCAAGCCAGGTTAATGATGATGAGATTGTTGTTGATAAACAAATTGATGCAATTAAAGATGATATTCTAAAAAATTATGATTCTTTAAAAGCTGCATTCAACAATATTAGCAATCATTTTGATAAGGCACGTAATTATGTACAAGGAGAAAAATTAAAAACTAAGCTACATAAGTTATCAACAGCATGCGCAAATCAAGCAAAATATTGTGGAAATAGAAAAAATAGTTTAATTGCCGCTTTTAGATTTGTTCCAATATTAAGAAAAATAGAAGAATTAGAAAGCGACAGTGACGATAACAGTGGTTCTGATGGAACTAATAATACTGATAATACTAATAATACTAATAATGGGGAGGGATAAAAATGGCACAATCTGGTATTAAAAGCAAGTCAAAATTAAAAACAAAGTTAGTTAGTATTAATACTGAACTAGGTAATTTAGAAAAGGCTTTGAAAAATTTACAAGATAATTTAAACAAAATGATGACTGGCGGTGAAGGAAAAACACCACTTTGGAATGGAAATTTGGCTAATGAATATTATAAAGAAGCTAAGAAAAATCAAGATAATAATATTGTAGATTACACAAGTGCATATAAAATGTTAGATAATTTAGCAGTAAAATATGAACATGCTGTTAAGCAGGATAAAAGCTAGTTATGGTAAGTTTAAGTCCTAAAGCAAAAGCTAAATATGCAAAATATGTAGGCCCTGATGGTAAACTAATAATTGATGAATCCTTACCAGAAAATATTAAGGAAGCTTTTCAATTTTTTAACGATAGAAATATTAACATTCTAGAAATGAATATTGATCCCCATATTGAAACATTGGACGAGGAATTAGAAGATAATATTGTTGCTGATAATTTTGATGAGGATGTAAATGATGAAGAAGTATTAACACCTAATTTAGTAGAAGATGATAATACTAATATAGATGTTGATAATTTAAATAATTTTTTTGAATAAGGTGTTGGAATTTATTTCAACATTTTTTTCTTATAATTTTAATTTTGAAAAGATAATAGATAATATTGTACTTTGTAAATTTAAAGTTCGTTCTCCAAATATTTGATAAAAATAATTTAAAAAGTGATTGACAACAAGTATATAATGTGCTAAGATTGTTATATCAAGAATATGATACGTCATATCTTGATCTAGAATTTATTGATTGGTATTTATTTTATTGCTGGTAGTTATTTAATTAATGCTATTGGTAATTTGTTTAGATCACTTTACGGTGATTTAAACGGTTATTGTATCATCAATAATTAGGGATCTCGAATCCAATAGTAGATATTTATTACAGTTTTACAATTTTTATGATTGTGTTTTTATGGTAATTAATCTATGCCAGTCGATGTACATCGCAATTTAGTGGTAATAAATATTGAAAGCGAGAGATGTGACTCGCTAATGTTTTGTTAAACAGCAGTTATTACTGTAACTAAACGCGAATTTTATTAAAGATTAGCTAACTTTAATAAGGTTGAGAAAATTTATAGGTAATGTTGATTTAACAGTTTTTGTTGATATTGATGTTATAATTTTTAAACAAGAGGGTGATTATCTCTTGTTTTTTTCTTGACTTTTTTTAATAAATAAGTTATTATATGTTTACGAAAGGAGACAACGTATAAAAAATTAATTAGAGTTGTCTCTTTCTTTTTGTTTTAGGTGATTATATGGGACAATACTTTACTAACGAAAAATTGCCAAGTAAAATTAGAAAAACAACCTGCAATATTTTGGGACATTCATTTACATTCTTAACAGATAATGGTGTTTTTTCTAAAGATGGACTAGACTTTGGTAGTAGACTTCTTCTTGAACTCATCCCACTTGAAGAAGTTGGAACTAAAGTTTTGGATATGGGGTGTGGCTATGGGGTATTTGGAATTATTCTTAATAAAGTTACTAATGCAACAGTTGATATGGTAGATGTTAATTTACGAGCTATACATTTAACTATGAGAAATATTAAAGAAAATGATTGTAAGAATATTTCTGTATTTGAGAGTAATTGCTATGAAAATGTAACAGGCAAATACCATACTATTATTACGAATCCACCAATACGTGCTGGTAAAAGAATTGTCTATGAAATCTTATTTAAAGCGAAAGAATTTTTAGAACCTAATGGTAGTCTTTTTCTAGTTATTAGAAAAGAACAAGGTGCTAAATCGATAATATCCGACTTAAGTGAAGTGTATAATGTTGAGATATTAGGAAGAAAAAAAGGCTTTTTCGTATTAAAATGTAATTTGTAGGTTGACTTGTTTACGATTTTATGTTATTAATATAAATTGGCAACGTGTTATGTTTAATGCGATTTTGTTCTTTAGAAAATCAATTGTTTGGGGTGAAAATAGTGTCATATAAAATAGTAAAATGTGGTGACCATAGGGAAAGAAGAAATTTTTCAAAAATAAGAAATACTTATGAATTAAAGGATTTACTAGAAATTCAAAAGAAGTCATATGAATGGTTTCAAAATACAGGAATTAAAGAAGTATTTGATGATTTATTTCCTGTAGAAAATTTTTCAGGTACATTAAAATTAGAATTTGGGGATTATCATTTTGAAGAACCTAGATATTCTATTAAGGAAAGTAAGGATAGAGAAACTACTTATTCTGCTCCATTAAAAGTTGAAGTGCGTCTTTTTAATCACGAAACTGGTGAAGTAAAAGAACAAGAAATTTTTATGGGTGATATGCCTATAATGACTGAAAGTGGAACTTTCGTTATCAATGGTGCAGAACGTGTTATTGTATCTCAGTTGGTAAGATCACCAAGTGTTTATTTTAATCGTGAAATTGATAAAAATGGGCGTGAATTAATTACCTCACAAATTATACCAACTCGTGGTACTTGGCTAGAATTTGAAACAGATGCTAGAGATGTTTTATATGTAAGAATTGATAGAACTAGAAAAGTAACTCTTACTACATTACTTAGAGCATTTGGATTATCTAGTGATGAAGAAATCCTAAAAACTTTTGGTGATGATGAATATTTAAAAAACACAATAGCTAAAGATTCTACTAAAAATACAGATGAAGCTTTAATAGAAATTTATGAAAAATTAAGACCAGGAGAACCTGCTACTATAGATTCTTCTAAAAATCAAATTATTACTAGATTTTTCGATGAGTTTAGATATGATTTAGCCAGAGTTGGACGTTATAAATTTAATCGTAAATTAAATGTTATGGATCGTTTACTTGGACAAACTTTAGCTGAAGATATTAAAGTTGGTAATAAAGTTGTTTGTCCTAAGGGAACAGTTATTACTAAAGCTTTATTAGAGGAATTAAAAGAAGTATTTGATGATGGCTATGGTGTAGTTGAGGTTAATATCAATGAAGAGTTAGATAATTATAATAAAGTTCAGCTAGTTAAAGTAGTTGATCCAGCTGATAAGAAAAAACAATTAACTATTATTGGTAATGATCAAACTATTAATGAAAAGAGATTAACTATTTCTGATGTTTATGCTGCTGTATCATATTATTTAAATCTATTACATGGTGTAGGTAATTTTGATGAGATTGACCATTTAGGAAATAGACGTATTCGTCAAGTTGGAGAATTATTACAAAATCAATTTAGAATTGGTGTATCTAGAATGGAGAGAGTAATTCGTGAAAGAATGACTACTCAAGAGATGGAAGAAGTAACACCAAAGACTTTAATTAATATTCGTCCTGTTACAGCCGCTATGAAAGAGTTTTTCGGTAGTTCACAACTTTCTCAATTTATGGATCAAACTAATCCAATAGCAGAGCTTACTAATAAACGTCGTTTATCAGCTTTAGGACCTGGTGGATTATCTAGAGATCGTGCTGGTGTTGAAGTTCGTGACGTTAATACTTCTCACTATGGTAGAATTTGTCCAATTGAGTCTCCAGAAGGACCAAATATCGGATTAATTACCTCTTTAGCAAGTTATGCTAAAGTTGATGAATATGGATTTATTATGACTCCATATCGTAGAGTTAAAGATTGTAAAATTACTGATACAGTTGAATATCTAACAGCTGATGAAGAAGCTGATTATATTATTTCTCAATCTACTGTTAATACTGATAAGAATAATGTTATTATTGATGAACAAGTTAATGCTAGATTACGTGGTGAAAATATTTTAGCAACACCTGAACAAGTAGATTATATTGACGTTAGTCCACAACAAGTTGTTTCTATTACGACAAGTTGTATTCCATTCTTGGAACATGATGATG
>CANQKU010000094.1 GCA_947624535.1 uncultured Bacilli bacterium | reverse complement strand
GAAAATTGACTTCTATTAATAACCAATCACAAGAAATATACAATGGTTATATGAAATCTAATAAAATAAACAAAACAAGCTATGTAACTGAATACGACCAAATTAATCAAATAATGATTAGTAAAAAAGAAGCACAACAAACATTAGAAATGCAAGAAAACAATGTGTTTATTTTGCAAGAAAAAAATCAAGAACAAAGCCAAGAACAAGCACAAGAAGAAAATCAAGATGCTATAAAAGAAGTTGAATTAGGAAACAACAATAATATAGTGTATAAAAATACAAAAATACAAGAAAAAGAAATCAAAGAAATATTAGGAGAAGAAGGAAAATTAGAATTTATAGATGAAGAAGGAAATATAATAGACACAATAGACAAAGATACAGAATTTGATGAAAGTGGAATTTATACAGTAAATTATGAAAACGAGCCAACAAAAATAACAATCAAAACAAGTGAAATAAAAAATGAAGGATATTTAAACATAAGGCACACAAAACAAATAAAAGAAAATGCAGAATTTATTGAAAATATGGGAATAAAAACTGTAATTCAATTAAATGAAATGCAATATGAGGAGCCAGTATATGAATTTAAAACAGAAATCAAAGATGCAACAACAAAAATAGATATTAATGTGGACAACACAAATTGGAGTAACAAAGAACAAAACGAAGTAACATTTGAAATAAAATTAGAAGCAAACACAATAAAAGATAATATGTTAAAAAATCCATACATAGAAATAGAACTACCAAATCAAGTAGAAAAAGTTATTTTAGGAGAAAGCAAAATAATATATGCAAATAACTTGCAATTAAGAGAGCCAAGTATAAATATAAATAAAAGAGGAAACAAAGTAATAGCAATAGGTTTAACAGGAGTTCAAAGTGAATATTATGGAAATGATTTAGACTTAGTAACTAACATAAGCATACCAGTAACAATTATTCTAAGTAAGCAAATGGAAGAGAGCACAAAAGAAGCAATAAATGTAGCATATGCAAACCAATATACTATGGATAATAGTTATGAAATTGCAACAAAAGAAATAGAAGTTAAGCTAGAAAATTATAAAGAAGAAGAAATAGAAGAAACGCAAGAAATAGAAAAAATAGAACAAGCTAATACAATTTATAAAGTAGCACAAAAAATATTAGTAGAAAATAGTAATGCCTTATCAGTAGAAGTAACACCAGTAAAAGGTGGAGTAACTTTAAAAAATAATGATGTAGCATATGAAGGAGAATATATAAAATATAATATTAAAATAACAAATGCAAGTGAACAAGACCTTAATAATGTAAAAGTAGTAGCCAATATTCCAGAAGGTGTAACATACGGAGAATTATCAACAAATTATTATGAATATCGTTCAGATTATAAATATAATTTTGATGCAAATCTTAGACAAAAAACAATACAAATAGAAACAATTAAACAAGGAGAAACTATAACACAATATTATGAAGTAAAAGTGGATGATTTAAAAGAAGGTGAAGAATCAAAACAAATTACCACTAAAATAGACACATACATAGGGGAAGAAGTAGCCCAAACGTATGAAATAAGCAACACTATTAATAAAGCAAAAGTAAAATCATTTTTAGGAAGTATGATTGATTATAGTGACTTATGGGTATATGGATTAAACATAAAATCAGATGAAGAAAAAGAAGTAACAGTAAAATTGCATGTCCCAAAAGAATTCAAATTAAAAGAAATCGATTATATTAACCATATTGTAGAGGATCCAGCTAAGTTCGAAGCTACACAAGATGATCATGCATTAGTAGTTTATACAAATTATGATGAACTACCAGAAGGCTTAGAAGAACAAATAAAAGATATAGATGTACAAATTACGGATGACAATATTATTATATCTAAATTAAAAACTAATAAATATTATGAATTTGTTGGTCAAATAAATGTAGCATCAGTAAATAGAACACAAAATGCAAGTTCAACACAATTAATTGCCTATGCAGAAATTTTAGATGATACTACATATTATTCAAATGAAAACAGGATACAAATAGGATATCAAAATGTTAGTGTTGTTATGACTTCACCTAATGAAGGAGAAAAAGTAAAATATGGTGAAGAAATTGAATATGATATTGAAATAAAAAACATTGGAGAAAATAATGTAGCAGGAGTTGACAGACCTAAATATGTAAATATAAATGTATCAGATTTTATACCAGCAGATGTAGAGATACAACAAGTAATCTATGACACATGGATTACAGAAGACGAAGAAGAAACAGTTGAAAACGGCGAAACAAAAGCAAATGGAGATATGATTTTAGTAAAAAAAGAAAATATACTAGAAGACTTGGGAGATGAAGCCTACGATGATGATGGAAATAAACTGCCAAATATAAATATTAATATTACTTTACCAAAAGATGAAAAGGTAACAATAAAAGTTAAAACACTAGCAGGAGTTGTAGTTAAGGAAACTAAAATAGAAAATATGGCAACAATAAGTGGAGAAGAAATAGAAACTAAAAAAACTAATACAATTGCTCATACTATTCTTCCAATTAATTATGAAGAGGAAAGTGAAATTAAAGATCCACCAATAGATCCAAACAATCCAGACAATCCAACTAATCCAACTAACCCAAGTAATCCAAGCAATCCAAGCAATCCAAGCAACCCAAGTAACCCAACTAACCCAAATAACCCAAGCAATCCAACTCAAACTTACACTTTATCAGGAACAGCTTGGATAGATGAAAAAGAAAATGGAAAAAGAGAAAATGATGAAAAAGTAGTATCTGGAATAACAGTTATGTTAGTTGATATGAACAACAAAACAGTGGATAAAGAAACAGTAAAAACTGATAATTTAGGGAAATATAAATTCGAAAATATAGAAAAAGGAAATTACGTTGTACTATTTCAATATGATACAAAGCAATACACTATAACACAATATCACCAATCTGGAGTAGATGATAGCGTAAATTCAGATGTAGTTAATAAAACTGTTACATTAGATGGAAATGAAACAGTAGTTGGAATAACAGATACAATAGAACTAAATAAAAATACGAGTGACATAGATATAGGATTAATTGAGAATAAACTTTGTGATTTTAAAGTAGATAAATATATATCAAAAGTTACAGTAAAAACTGCAAAAGGTACAACACAATATAACTTTAGCAACCAAAAACTTCCAAAACTTGAAATAAAAGGAAATGAAGTAGAAGGAGCCATTGTTACAGTTGAATATAAAATAGTTGTAACAAATGTAGGAGAAACTTCAGGTACAGTAGGTACAATTGTAGATTATTTACCAGATGATTTGAACCTAGCAAAAGAATCTAGTAAAAATTGGACTAAAAATAAAAATGGAGAAATCATTAATGATACACTTTCTAATACTAAAATAGGAAAAGGAGAGAGTGTAGAATGTAATTTAATTGCAACAAAGGAAATGACATCTGAAAGTACAGGAACATTTAAAAATACAGTTAAAATACAAGATATAAAAAGTATAGCAAATACAGTAGATGAAAATGAAAAAAATAATACTGCAAATATAGAATTAATTATTTCTATAAAAACAGGAGTAGTTACGTATACATTAATCATAATATCAATAATTTCAGCACTTATTGCAATAGCCATTCTAATACATAAAAATAAATTAAATATTAAAAAAATAGGAAAACTAACATTTATATTGCTATTTTTTACTATTATATTATTCATTCAAGTTAATAATACAATAGCTGCATGGTGGGAGAAAGGCTATTATTTTGATTATGATCAAGATCATAAAAATTTGCACAGATTTAGTGGCCGGACCTACAAGTTGGGCGTATTGTATGAATCATAGCTTAGAAGCTTACGATGGAACGTTCAGTTTTTGGTATAATACGAGCCAAAGAGATGGAACTCCAACAACAACTACTAGTGGTACTTTTACATTAACAAAAAACGCTTCAGTACCTATTGTAGTACAATCTGGCAGTAATTATATATTTGGACCATTTCAATTCAATTGTTCAAAAAATGCAAACTATCAATGTTTAGCTACTGATATTTATGGAAATAATATAAGCACTGCTGTAGTTTGTAATTCGGCTGGAACAGGTATTTCACTAAGTGGTCATGGAGATAAAACATTTTATGTTAGTATTCCAATGACTTCATGTAGCAATGGTGTTGCATCAATAGTTTTGAAAGCTACCAAACGTGTAACAATAACAACGAAAACTCCTAAACTTTATAAAGCAGCATATTATTATAGTGATGGTGCACAACCAGTTCAATCTCAAGAATTTACAGGAAAAACAGATACAGAAACAACACATGAAGATAGAACTAAACAAATAAGCTGGACAACGTTTAATGGAGGAATGATTATATATAAAGAAAAGGATTCATTAATAGACCCTTATCAAAGAGAATTAGCAAATACTACATTTATATTACAAAATATTAACGGACAGTATATACAATTTAGAAACCCTGCAGGTGCAGTTTATAGCAGTATTACAGGATCTATAAATAATATATCTTCTATCGCAACAACAACT
>CANQKU010000093.1 GCA_947624535.1 uncultured Bacilli bacterium | reverse complement strand
AGTGATTTTAGCTCAAGCTATTGGAAGATGGGGAAATTTCTTTAATCAAGAAGCCTATGGGGCAGCAACAACTTTAGAAAGTTTAAAAAATCTTCATATTCCTGAATTTATTATCCAAGGTATGAATATTGATGGGATTTATCATCAACCTCTATTTTTATATGAGTCTTTATGGGATTTATTAGGTTTTCTTATTCTAATTTTAATAAGAAAATATCCATATTTAAAGAAAGGACAACTAACTGGTATTTACTTTATATGGTATTCAATAGGAAGATTTATAATTGAAATATTTAGGACAGATAGTTTGATGCTTGGACCATTAAAAATAGCACAAGTCATCACCATACTTTTATTTATCATAGGTATTATCCTATATATTTATTATAGTAAAATAAAAAAAGTATCCCGCTTTGATAAATTATATAAAGAAGATAATCAACCTAAAAAAGAAAAACAACCGCTATTTTATAAAGCCAATTAAAAGATTTCAACCAAATCTTTTTTTATTTACTAAATCTATAAAAAGTGATAAAATAAGAGAAAAAATTATCGATATAGTTAATATACGTTAATTGGGGGGAATAAAAAAAATGGGATTAAATTTAGAAGAAGTTAAGTGTTTAGATGAAAAAAGTATATATAATATATTAAAGCCTGTTATTACAGGTTTATATGAAAGGTTTGAATATTTAGGAATAAGTAAAGATTATATTGATGCAATCGCCTATCAAGAAATTAAAGTATCTAAAAATACCTATGATGATAAAAAAAATTATTCAAAGTGGATGAAAAATAATATAGAATTATTACTAAATCAAAAAATAGAAAATAATTTAAATAATCCTAAGACTTCATTTAATATGGTAAATTCTTTAGTAAATCATACTTTTATCAATACTTCTAATTATAAAGATGCCTTAAAAGATATAGAAAAATTATCTAATTTTTTTGTAACTTATAACTATATTCCAAACCCTGACTTATTAATTGACTTATTGGGTAAAAATAAAAAGTTTTATGAAATTATAGAGTTAATCTATAAAAAGTATAGTACCCAAATTAAATCAGGATATGCCTCTAAAATATTTGATAATGATATGCTTCTTCTTGGAATAGAGACATATTGTGTCGTTAATAAAATTGAAGTAAAAAATGAAGTTAAAAAAGATTTAGAAGATGACTTATACACTACAAATAGTTATACTCAATATATACAAGATATTAAAAATTGTCCTATGTTAACTGCTGATGAAGAAAAAATACTTTCTAAAAAAGTTTTAGAGGGTGACTTAGAAGCTAGAAAAAGATTTATTGAGGGAAATTTAAAATTAGTTGTTAGTGTAGCTAAAAGATATAGTAATACTAGTCTAAGTCAACATGGACTTTCCCTACTTGATTTAATTCAAGAGGGAAATTTAGGATTAATAGATGCGGTTGAAAGATATGATGGTACAAAAGGATTTAGATTTTCAACTTATGCAACATGGTGGATTAGAAATGCAATAACTAAAGCAATTTACAATAAAAATAGAGTGATAAGAATACCAAAAAGAGTTCAAGAAAAACTAATTGAGTATGAAAAGATATTATCAAATTTAAACCATGAATTAGGCTATAATCCTAACCTAAATGAAATTGCTAGTAAAATGAAGTTAACTGTTCAACAAGTTGAAGAAATTCAAAACTTATTAATAGATACAACTAGTATAAATCAAACAGTAGGTGAAGATGGTGAAGACGAATTAGAAGTGTTAATCGCATCTAATGAAAATTCTCCAGAAGAAGAGATAGTAGAAAAATCTTTATCAATTCAAGTAAACAAACTAATAGAGAAATGTAACCTAACTCAAAAAGAAAAACAAGTTTTAATACATAGATATGGATTTAATAATGAAAAAGAGATGACTTTAGAAGAAATTGCTAATATATGTCATATCTCTAGAGCAAGGGTTCACCAAATTGAAAATAAAATTCTAAAAAAAGCTAGAACTACTAATGCTGTTAAACCATTATCCATTTATATTGATGATCCTACTAAAGGATTAAATTATATTGAAGAATGCAAGAATGACTATAAAACTAAAAAAAGTTCTAAGAAAAATGTCAATGGTCCAAAAAAGAAATCAATCCAAAGTATTTATGAACATTTTAGTACCTATTCAAAAGAACAAGTAGATACAGTAATAAGTTTTCTTTCAGAAGAAGATAAAGAATTGTTAATCGCTCGTTATGGAAATGACTTATCTAACCCAGTCGCAGGCACTTTATCAGTTAAACAACGTGATAAACTTTATAGTATTCTAATTCCAAAAATGAAAAAAAGATTAAATATCTTGAAAGATGGTGCTACTAAAGAAGAAATAGATAAAATTCTAAAAAATTCTAGTAAAAAGAAAGGCATGACTATTTATGAACGTTTTAATAACTATAGCCAAGAACAAATTGATGCTGCCATAGAACTATTACCTCAAGATGAAAAAGATATCCTACACCTTAGATATGGTGATGACTTAAAAAGTAGAGCTTTAAAAGTAGATCAATTAGTAAAAAATAAAATATCAAATACTGTGTTCCGTCATTTAGGAAGAATTTTAGATGGGGAACCAATGAATAAAAAAGATACTTCTATTAATAGACCAAAACAGTTAAGAAAACTATAAGTAGTTAGATAAATCCATCAATAGACTAAAGGGATAATAAGTGTTAAAATAATCTAAGGAAGAGATGGTAATGAATATAGAAGATTTTTTTAAAAATAGTGAAATATTATTTGATAAGTTAATTAATTATGGATTTATAAAAAGTGGAGATAGTTACTTATTGTCTAAAGATATTTTAAATCATACATTTAAACTTAATATAGAAATATCTAAACCTAAAAATATTGATATTAAAGTTTATGACTTAAGTTTTGATGAAGAATATAACAACTATAAAATAGATAGTCAAACAGGTGAGTTTGTTAATACTATTCGTAGTCAAATCCAAGAAGAATTAGACCATATTAAAAATAATTGTACTAAACAAACTTTATTTAATACTAAACAAGCTAATAGAATAGCTAATCTAATCAAGAACAAATATCATCAAGATCCTGAATTTATTTGGGAGAAATATAAAGGATATGGGATATTTAGAGATTTAACTAATCATAAATGGTATGCCTTAATTATGAATATTTTAAAAAATAAGATTGCTACTGGAGATGAAGAAGTAGAAATTTTAAATGTAAAACTAGATGAGTTAGAGATTAAGGAATTATTAACAAAAAAAGGATTTTATCAAGCCTATCACATGAATAAAAAGAAGTGGATCTCTATTATTTTAGATGATACGTTAAAAGATAATGAGATTATGACCTATATTACAAATAGTCATGATTTAATTACACATAAAAAATAGGAGAATAATGATGAAGAAAATACTATTTATTATTTTACTTTTATTAATAATACTTATATTAATCTTTATACCAAAATTTAAAAATACACCTAAACAAAGAAAGAAGACTGATAAGATGGATTTATTAAATCAAGTTATCTTAGTAATAGATGATGCTAATTTAGAAGTAGAGATAGAAAACAATGTAGCAACTAGTGAATTAATAAATAAATTAAAAGAAGAACCCATAACAATAAAAGCTCATCAATATGGAGATTTTGAACAAGTTGGTGACTTAGGTTTTTCTCTTAAAGCAGATGACCATTTTATCCAAACAAAACCTGGAGATATTGTTTTATATCAAGGAAATCAAATAAGTGTATTTTTTGGAACAAATTCTTGGAACTATACTAAAATTGGTCATATTAAAAATATTAGTAATGATGAGTTAGAGAAATTATTGAAAGTTAATGAAGTAGAGTTAAAGTTTATTTTAAAATAATGATTAAGCTTTAAAGTTGTCGTTTTTTTAACTATTTTACTGTATAATAGTAGTGGGTGAAGAAAATGCATAAAAAAGTTGTTGTGTTAGGTGGAGGAACAGGAATGTCTTATTTATTAAGAGGATTAAAAGAATTTCCTGTAGAAATTACAGCTATTATCACGGTATCTGATAATGGAAGATCAACTGGTAAATTAAGACGTGAGTTCAATACCCCTGCCGTTGGAGATATAAGAAAAGTCATCACTAACTTAAGTGGAACAGATGATGCAATTAAACAAATGATGTCATATCGATTTAAAACTTCTAGTGACTTAAATGGTCATGCAGTTGGTAATTTAATTTTAACTTCTATGCTAGAAATTACAGGTTCTTTAAAAGAATCGATTGCATGTCTTTCTAAATTATTAGACGTAAAACATAAAGTATTGCCTATATCAGAAGACTCTAATTTAGTACTGATGGGAAAAGATACGACTGGTAATATTATCGAAGGAGAAGAACAAATTACTAAAGCCCATCGAAAATTTGAACGAATTTATTATAAAGAAGAACCTAAAGTATTAGATGAAGTAATCAAATCCATAAAACAAGCCGATTTAATTATCTTTAGTATGGGAAGTTTATATACTTCTATTTTACCGAATATTATTTGTAAACAAGTAACGGAGGTATTAAATCATAGTAAGGCTCCTATTATGTATT
>CANQKU010000092.1 GCA_947624535.1 uncultured Bacilli bacterium | reverse complement strand
GGAACAACTATGACTTTACAAAGTCAAAAGGATATATTAGATAATGTATCTTGGTATTCAAGTGCTGATAATAGTCAAGGGCCATTAACTGCATTAGAAGCATTAGAAAATAAAACAGTAGGATGGAATAGTGTTAATGAATTAAATTATTCAATTGGTGATGATAAAACAACTTTAGATTATTCAAGCTGTGCTTTCTATAATGACTGTTCAAGTTCAACATATAGTTTAACAAGAGGCCCAGTGAAAGCAAGAATGATAACGATGCAAGAAATCGTTAAATTAGGTTGTACTAGGGCTCATGAGTCTTGCCCAATATGGGTATATAACTATATAAAAGGTTCAATTGAACATGGAGGTACAAGTGATGGTAATAATCAAACAGGATATTATTGGACATTGAGTGCCAATCCTAATTATAATTTTGCATGGGGTATCGGCGGTGGAGGTGCCGTGAATGATAATACATGTACATATGGTCGTAGTTTACGAGCAGTCATAGAAATTAATAAATAAAATAATTTTGAAATTTTTCTTATCATGCTATAATAGTCTATATGAGGTGATAACATGGGATTATTTAGTAAGATTAAAAATATGTTTAAAGACCCCAAAGATGAAAGTGTTGAACAAATACAAAAATCGACAAATACCAAGAATACTCAAGATAAAAAAGAAATTTCGCATACAAAAAAAGTAACAAAAGAGGAAAAGGTTAATACTAAAGAAGAAGTTAAAGTTTATGAAAAAGGGTTAACTAAATCTAGAGAAGGGTTTGTTTCTAAATTAATTAATTTAACAAATAAGTATCAAAAAGTTAATGAAGAGTATTTTGAAGAATTAGAAGAAATATTAATTATGGCTGATATTGGTGTAAATACAGTTATGAATTTTATGGATAGGTTAAAGGATAGAGTAAAACAAGAAAAGATTGATGAACCTGAATTATTAAAAGAAATGATTGTCGATGAGTTATTTATTATTTATGTTAATGATGAAGTTTTAACTAGTAAAATTAATTATGCTGAAAGTGGTCCTACAGTTATTTTATTTGTTGGTGTAAATGGGGTAGGTAAAACTACAACTATTGGTAAAATTGCTTATCAGTTGAAAAAACAAGGTAAAAAGGTCTTACTTTTAGGTGCTGATACTTTTAGAGCAGGCGCTATTGAACAACTTAATGAATGGGGTAATAAAATAGAGGTTGACTTTTTTTCTAAAACTGAGGGAAGTGATCCATCAAGTGTTGTTTATGATGGCTTAGTTCGCGCTAAAGAAGAAAATTATGACGTCGTTTTAATAGATACTGCAGGAAGACTTCAAAATAAAGTTAATCTTATGAAAGAGTTAGAAAAAATGAATAAAGTTATTTCATCTTTAGTAGAAAATGGCCCTCATGAAACATTATTAGTTATTGATGCTACAACTGGACAAAATGGAATTTCACAAGCTAAAAGTTTTAAAGAAATTACTAATATTACAGGAATTGTTTTAACTAAATTAGATGGTACTGCTAAGGGTGGAATTGTTTTAGGAATTAAAGAAGAAGTTAATCTACCAGTTAAATATATTGGTCTTGGTGAGGCTAAAGAAGATTTAGAATTATTTGATATAGAAAAATATATTTATGGATTATTTAAAGATTTTATGTAGGTGGAAAAAATGGATGAGTTTATTTATTATAATAATTTATATGACTGCTATTACAAACTTTTAACTGATAAACAAAGATCATATTTTGAAAATTATTATTTTGAAAATTTATCATTAAGTGAGATAGCTTCTACTTATCATGTTAGTAGGAATGCAGTATATAAACAGTTACAAATTACTTTAAAAAAATTAACTGAGTATGAAGAAAAACTTGGGTTATATAGTAAAAAGAAGAAAATAGAAGAGTTTATTTCTAATGAAACAGATAAAGAATTAAAAAAAAGATTAGAACAATTATTTTTATAGAACTGAATAAAGTACACTTGCTGTGCTTTTTATAATTTAACAAATTATAGCTATTTTGCTTGTAAAAAAACTAAATTCTTAGTATAATCTTTATAGAATAGTAAAAAGATAAGAGGGATTGTTATGTTTGAAAAAATTACTTATATTAGTGATAGATCTGCGGATGTAAAGATAAAAGATAGTGAACAGTTAGCTATTAATTTGATGAATTTACATGTTATTTTTGAAGATAATGATAAAAAAATTTTAGGAGAAGTTGATGATATCAACAAAGATACAGTAAAGGTGCGTTTTTTAGGAGAGATATCTAATGGTAGATTAATGGGTGGTGTTATTAGAAAGCCATCACTAGACTCTAAAATTAGAACAATTACTAAAGAAGAAATTCCGCTTATTTTGGGACATCAAAAAGCTGGGTATATGCCATTAGGGGTAAGCCCATTTTATAATGATTATCCAGTTTATTTAAATGTTAATAATTTCTTTAGTAATCACTTTGCTATTTTTGGTAATAGTGGTAGTGGAAAAAGTTGTGGTGTTTCAAGAATTATTCAAAATATGTTTCATGATAGAACATTATATCCCTATAAATCTAATATTGTTATGTTTGATTCTTCAGCTGAGTATTATAATGCTTTTGTAACTCTAAATCAAATTGATCCTAATTTTAATTATCGTTTTTACTCTACTAATGAAGAAGAGGGAAAAGGGGAAAAACTTAGAATTCCAATCTTTTTATTAAATGTTGATGACTTATGCTTATTATTACAAATTACTAATCATTCCCAAATTCCAATTATTGAAAGAATGTTAAAATTAGCTATGATTTTTTCAGAAACTGGGGATAGGTCAAATGACTATAAAAATCATTTAATTGCTAAGGCAATTATGACTATATTATATACAAATGAGACAGCGCCTAATAAACGTAATGAGATTTTTTCAATTTTAGCAAGTTGTTCAACACCTGAATTTAATTTAGAAGCTCCAATTCAAGGAATTGGATATACAAGAAAATTTAGAGAATGTTTTTTAATTGATAATCAAGGTCAATTTTCAGAAAGTGTTTTATTAACTGAATATGTTTCTAGTTTTATCAATGAAGAATTTGACTCTTATGAGCCAAAGGGTGGAGTATTTTATGATTTAGATACTTTAGAAAAAGCATTGAATTTTACATTAATTAGTGAGGGTTGGCTAAGAAATGAAAATACTTATGGTGATGCAGTTACTATAAAGGTACGTCTTCATTCATTAATTGTTGGAGCTAATGCTAAATATTTTGACTATCCAGAATATGTACCAGTAGAAAAGTATTTATCTTCATTATTAATTAGTAATGGTAAAAAGTACCAAATTATAAATATTAACTTTGATGATGTAGATGACTCTTTTGCTAAAGTGTTAACTAAAATCTTTTCTAGATTAATTTTTGAATTTTCAAAGTCTCTTCAAAATCGTGCGAGTATTCCATTCCATTTAATTGTAGAAGAAGCTCATAGATATATTCAAAACGATACAGATAGATATTTAATTGGATATAATATTTTTGAACGTATTGCTAAAGAGGGACGTAAGTATGGTGTAATTTTAGGTTTAATTTCACAAAGACCTGTGGAACTTTCTGATACTGTAATTTCTCAATGTTCTAATTTCTTGATATTTAAGATGAATCACCCAAATGACGTTGACTATATTAGAAAGATGGTACCTAATATTAGTGATGAAATTGTGGAAAAACAAAAAACTTTACAACCTGGAACTTGCCTAGGTTTCGGTATGGCATTTACTATTCCATTGATTGTAAAATTAGAGATGCCAAATCCAGAGCCAAAAAGTGGAAACTGTAATGTCGTAAGTATTTGGTCAGGTAATCCAAATCAAACTACTAATCCAAATCCACAAGTTATTACGCCTAGTAGTCAAACACCTAGTAATGTAGTCCCTATGCCTAATAATATAGTAGAGCCTAATTCTACTAGCCCAGTTGTAACACCACAAGTAATTTCAGAGTCAAATATTATTAATAATAGTCAAAAAGTGGAACCTCTAATTACAGTTCCAATTGATACAAAAAAAGAGCCACTTATAAATTTGCCAAATTCTTCTAATACTAGTCTTAACATTGATGATGTAATTAACGCTAGTGAAGATGAAGAACTAGATTAAAAGAAGCCAAAAACTTCTTTTTATTTTATCTTTTGAATAGTAAGTGTAACAACTGGGTTCATTAAATATGAGGTTGCATACATATAAGCACGAGTTGGGCTATCTAAAAAAATTGGATATTTTCCTAGATTAACTAGTTCAAGTGTAGCATTGTCATAGTCTAAATTAATAATTCCTTTACCACAAACACATACAGTTGACTTATTCACATCCCACATACTACCCCCAACATATACATTATTAGTTCCTGCTTTAGTAAAACCTATTGCTACCATGTCATGATCATCTTTAAAAGTTGTACCATTAATAGGATGAGCTTCAACAGTAAAATCTACATAGTATAATCCTTTATTTACGATAGTTATAGTTTTATCTTCTACCTCAATCGTCGTACCACTTCCTGTATTCGTTGTTAATTCTATCTTTGGCGGATCTTTGTCTATATTTTGAACTTTATGGCTTGCAAATGCACCATCATTAACACCGTCTGTTAACTTTGCATAAATTTCCTTCCCATTTGTACTTACTGGGATATTCGTT
>CANQKU010000091.1 GCA_947624535.1 uncultured Bacilli bacterium | reverse complement strand
TAGATGTAAAGATGAATGCCTTCCAGAGGAGACTAATAGAAGAATTGTAGATATAATCTCGGATGTAAATTTAGCATATTCAGAACATGCACGAAAATATTTACATGAATGTGGTCTTCCTAAAGAAAGAGTCTATGTAACTGGTTCACCAATGGCTGAAGTATTACATCAAAATTTAGAAGAAATTAAAAATTCTAATATTTTAGAAAAATTAAATTTAAAACCTAAACAATATATTTTATTATCAGCCCATAGAGAAGAAAATATTGATACTGAAGCAAACTTTGTATCGTTATTTAGTGCAATAAATAAATTAGCTGAAAAATATGATATGCCAATTTTATATTCTTGCCATCCAAGAAGTAAAAAGAGATTAGAGCAAAGTGGTTTTAAACTTGATTCACGTGTTATTCAACATGAACCATTGGGTTTTCATGATTATAATAATTTACAAATGAATGCTTTTGCAGTAGTAAGTGATAGTGGAACATTACCAGAGGAAAGTTCATATTTTACTAGTCAAGGATTATCATTTCCAGCTATATGTATTAGAACTAGTACTGAAAGACCTGAAGCACTTGATAAAGCATGTTTTATATTAGCAGGAATTGATGAAAATTGTTTATTACAAGCAGTTGAAACTGCAGTAGAAATGAATAAAAATGAAGATTTTGGCATTCCAGTTCCAGATTATATTGAAGAAAATGTTAGTACAAAAGTTGTTAAAATAATTCAAAGTTATACTGGAATAGTAGATAAAATGGTATGGAGAAAAAATAAATAGGAGAAAAATATGAAAATATTAGTAACTGGAAGTAATGGGTTTATAGGAAAAAATTTAATATCTCATTTAAGAGAATTAGAAGATATTGAAATAGTAACTTTTGATAAAGAAGATAATTTTGATAAAATCATAAATAATATTGATGATATTGATTTTATTTTTCATTTAGCTGGTGTTAATAGACCAACAGATGTTAAAGAATTTTATGAAGGAAATAGTGATTTAACTAAAAAATTAGTAGATTTGATTAAAGATAGAAATATTCCTTTATTAGTAACATCAAGTATTCAAGCGATGAAAGATAACGATTATGGAAAAAGTAAAAAGATTGCAGAAGATTATATAATTAATAATTTAGATAATTATTTTATTTATCGTTTACATAATGTCTTTGGTAAATGGTGTAGGCCAAATTATAATTCTGTTATTGCAACATTTTGTTATAATATATCTCATGATTTAGAAATTAAAGTAGATAATCCAGCTACTGAGTTAGAATTAATATATATAGATGATATATGTGAAGAATTTATAAAAATATTAAATGGTAAGAAGCCAGATGAACAAATTGATAATTATTGTTATATAAATCCTAGATATAGAGTAACACTAGGATATATAGTAGATAAATTAAATGAGTTTAAAGAAGAAATGACTTCTATTTATATTCCTAATACAGGGAATGACTTTATTAAAAAATTATTTGCAACTTATGTAAGTTATATGGAATTTAATAAATTATCTATAACTGCTGTTAAAAATGTTGATGAAAGAGGAGCTTTTGTAGAACTTGTTAGAACGAATGAAAGTGGCCAATTTTCTATTTCGTTTAGTAAACCAGGTATAGTAAGAGGTAATCATTATCATCACACAAAAATGGAAAGATTTATCGTCATAAAAGGTAAGGCTAGAATTAATTTAGAAAGTATAGTAAATGATGAAAAATATTCATTTGAAGTAGATGATAGTGAAATAAAAATAGTAACAATACCAGTGGGGTATACACATAATATTGAAAATATTGGCGATGGTGAAATGATATTGGCTATTTGGACTAACGAATTATTTGATAAAGAACATCCAGATACTTATTATAGAAAGTTAAAAAAATGATAGCTTTGATTACAATATTTTTTCCTACTTTTTTATCTTTAATTATTTTAAAAAAATGGAAAAATAAAAATTATAAAGAATTGATATTTTTATATCCAATATATAATTTGTTTATAAATTTATTAGTTTTGATTTGTATATGTGTTCATCATAAAGGAGAAATTTTATCATTTAACGAAAATTTTAATATTTTAAATTTTAATTTAAAATATATGATTTTAGCAATAATTTTTGCCATTATTATTCCAATTTTATTTGAATATTTAAATAAAAATTGTCAGATTGTTATAGAAATAAAAAGAGATAAAAATGAAAAGAAAATTAAGTAGTGCATTATTTTATTTAATATTTATATTTAGTTTATTACTATTATTTAGTTATATTTGGTTAGTTAATAATTTTGGCTTAGTTACATTAGATTCTTTAATTTTTCATATGTTTAACCCATTAAAAGGAACAGCTACTAATATGATTTTAAGCTATGTTAATGATCCACTTTTAAAAACAACATTAATTGTTATTGTTGTGGCAATAATATTTGCTTTTCCTTATAAAGTATTTTTATCCATACGTTTTTTTAATTTAAAAAAGAATAATATAAATATTTTTGGAATTATAAAAAAACATCGTTTAATATTATCAATTATTTTTTTATCAATTGTTGTAATATATATATTATTTGATTTCAGAATTATAGAATATATTAAAAATTTAAATACTGAATCTTTATTTATAGAAGAACATTATGTTGAACCAGAAAATGCTAATATTACTTTTACAGAGCAAAGAAATCTTATTCATATTATTGTTGAGTCTTTTGAGCAAACTTTTGCTCCAAAAGAATATGGTGGTGCTTATGAAGAAAATTTAATTCCTTATTTGACTAAATATGCTAGTAAAGAGGTAAGTTTTACTAATGCATTAGGAGGTGGCTTCTATAATTCAAGAGCTACTAATTGGACTATTGCTGGTTTATTTGCTCAAACAGCTGGTATTGGATTTTTTGTTCCGGTTTCTGGTAATGATTATGGCCAATATAAAAGATTTTTACCAGGTGCTTATTCTTTAGGAGAAATATTAAAAAAAGAAGGATATAATCAAGTGTTTTTACTTGGCTCCGAAAGTGAATTTGCTGGTAAAAACGACTATTTTGAACAACATGGCAATTATGTAATTAAAGATTATAATTATGCTAAAAAAAATAATTGGATACCAGAAGATTATTATGTATGGTGGGGATATGAAGATAGTAAATTGTATGAATTTACTAAAAATGAATTGTTAGAATTAGCAAGTCAAAAAGAACCTTTTAATTTAACTATGCTTACAACTAATACTCATCATATTGGAGGATATTTAGAAAGCGATTGTGAAACTAAATTTAATGAACAATTCAAAAATGTAGTTGCTTGTACAGATAAACAATTATATGAGTTAATTGAGTGGATTAAATCTCAAGATTTTTATAAAAATACGACAATAGTTATAACTGGTGATCATTTAAGTATGGATCCAACTTTTTTTGATAATTTAGGCGATTATGAAAGAACTAATTTTAATTTATTCATAAATTCTAATAAAACACCGATAGATGAGAAAAATAGAGTATTTAATACACTTGATATTTATCCAACATTAGTTAGTAGTTTAGGTGGTAATATTGAAGGCGATAGATTAGGACTTGGTACTGATTTATTCTCAAGTACAAAAACTTTATATGAAGAGTATGGAATAACTTATGTTGAAAATGAATTAGCTAAAAATTCATCTTATTTTAGAAATCATATAATATATGGGAGATAAAAAAATATAATTTTTTTATTTTATCTTTGTCTTTTGTCTTTTAGTTATATATGATATAATGATATCGAAATAGGAGTTGTAAATAATGAAAAAAGCTAAGATTTATGGTAAGATGGGAAATAATAGGGAATAATATGAAAAAGATAGCATATATAAATATAGTTTGCAATGGTTCTACTGGAAAAATAATGTGTGATATTGCTAATGAAGCTCAAAAGAACGACTATGAAACTTATTGCTTTTTTGGAAGAGGTAAACCAAATAATAATTTAAATTGTATAAAAATAGATAATAAAGTATCTGTTATTTTTCATGCGATACTTTCAAGAATAGGATTTAATGGACATGGTTCATATTTCGCCACAAAAAAATTAATAAAGAATCTTAATGATATAAAACCTGATATTATTCATATGCATAATATTCATGGATATTATCTTAATTTAAAATTGCTTTTTAATTATTTAAAAAATGAATATAAAGGTAAAATTATATGGGAATTACATGATTGTTGGGCTTTTACTGGTCATTGCTCATATTTTACATATGTTAATTGTAATAAATGGAAAACTGGATGTTATAAATGTCCAAGATTAAATATATATCCTAAAGAATTTATCGATACAACTAAAAAAGAATATAATTTTAAGAAAAAATTATTTACCAATTTAAAAAATTTAACTATAATAACACCTTCTAATTGGTTAAAAGACTTAGTAAGTAAATCTTTTTTGAAAAATTATCCTATAAAAACCATCTATAATGGAGTTAATTTAAATGTTTTTAAAAGAACAATGGATAATAATATTTTGGATAAATATAATATTCCTAAAAACAAAAAAATATTATTAGGAGTTGCTAATATTTGGGAAGAACGTAAAGGTTTAAATATTTTTTTAGATTTATCTAAAATTATAAAAGAAGATGAAATAATTGTCTTGGTTGGATTAAATGAAAAGCAAATAAACGAAATGCCTAGTAATATTGTTGGTATTAGTAGAACTAATAATCAAGAAGAATTAG
>CANQKU010000090.1 GCA_947624535.1 uncultured Bacilli bacterium | reverse complement strand
GGGGGTATCATGGATATGATAGAGAAAATGAGGTGGATAAAAAAATGGTCAAGAAAAATTATAAAATGATTATGTGTTTTGTATTAGGAATGATAGTTAGTGGTGTAGGTGTTTATGCAGCAGTCACACTACCTAGTAGCGAAGTTAGTTACAATAATAGTACATCAGGAATGAATTCAACAACTGTACAGGCAGCTATTGATGAGTTATATACAAAAGCCAAAAATTCTAGTGGTTCTTCTAGCTCAGGGTCTAATAATATTGTTAAAGCTTATATATATAATTCATCAAGTTGTACAACAGGAAATGAGTCAGGCTGTCAAGCCACAACATGTTATCAAAATAAAGCAGCTAACTCATGTGCCCCAGGAACAATAATAGACTACAAAGTAAACAATACTACTCAAGTAAGATTTCATGTTTTACACGATGATGGAGCTGTTATGACCTTACAAAGTCAGGCTGCAACTACAACTTCTTCTTGGTCTAGTGGTAGTAATGGTGAACAGTACAACAATAAGTATGGTCCACTAAACGCTTTACCAGCATTAGAAAAAGCAACTACAGATTGGACAAATGTACAACAACAAACTTATTCAATAGGAGATGGAAGTACAACTTTAGGGTATTCAGGTTGTTCTAGCTATAACACATGTTCAACTAATAGATATAGTCTAAATAAAACAGGTGTTAGAGCACGAATGATAACAGTAAAAGAAGCTTCACAACTAGGGTGTACAAACTCAGCTAATAGTTGTCCAGCATGGTTGAGTAATTCTTTAGATAGTAGCAGTTATACTCATATGAAATATTGGACCATGTCTACAGATACAGATACAAAAATGAGCATGGGTGCTGCCTATTCTACATGGTATCCAAATGTTTACACTATTAGTTATAATAGATCAGTGTCTACTGATATGCAAATTAATGGTCTTGAAATTCGTGCAGTAGTCGTAATCTCCAAATAACTATTTAAAAAACAACATAAAAATAAATCCTAAAATGAAAGCTATTACTGATAGCTTTTTATTTTCATATTTTAAAGAATTAGGGAATAATTCAAAAATAGATATATATGTCATAATACCAAATGTTAAAGCCAAAGTTACACTTATAAAAGTATAATTAATATAATGATATAAAAATATATAAGTTATAAATGCTCCTAATAGTTCAGAAATACCTGAAATAAAAGTATAAAAGAAAGCTTTTAATTTACTTTTAGTAGAATAATAAATAGGTATGCTAATACTAATACCTTCTGGGATATTATGAAACATAATTGATAAAGCTAAAGTAATTCCTAAGGAAATATCAGCAGTTGTAGTACTAAATGTTAGTATTCCTTCAGGTATATTGTGGATCATTAAAGCAATACAGTTAATTATTCCTAATTTATATAATTTATTATCTATTCTTTTAAAAATCTTATCAATAAAACTAGCCAAAAATACTCCTACTAGTGCAAAAATTATAATTAAAATAATAGTTGCTAAAAGACTATATTTTTTAGATAGCAAATTAATACTTTCTGGTAATAATGAAAATAAAGATACTGAAAGCATTACCCCACTAGCAAATGCTAAAGAAGCATTAATAATATTTTTAGTATTTTTAAAATTAATTAATACAGGTATCATTCCTAGTAGAGTTGATATTCCTGCAATAAAAGTTATTAAAAAAGAAAAAGTAACATTATTCATACTTAAGAATATTCTTTTTCTTGAAAAATATGAAAAAATATGCTATTTTATAGATATTAATTTTGGAGATGGGGTATATGAATTATAATTTATTGATGGAAGACCAAATTAAGAATAAGGAAAAAGAAATACCAACATTACTTCTTCATGCTTGTTGTGCTCCATGTTCATCAGCAGTATTAGAACGTCTTTCTTCTATTTTTGAAATTACCATTTTCTATTATAATCCAAATATTACTGAGGAAGATGAATATCAAAAAAGACTAGATGAAATTCATAGATTTGTAAATTGTTTTAAAACTAAATATCCAGTTAAGGTAATAGATGGGAAATATGATCCTGACTTATTTTTTAATAAAGTTAAGGGTTTAGAAAAAGAAAAAGAGAAAGGTACAAGATGCTATTTGTGCTACCAATTAAGATTAGAAGAAACAGCTAAAATTGCTGAAGATAAAAACTTTGACTATTTTACAACTACTTTATCACTTAGTCCTTATAAAAATAGTAACTGGATTAATGAAATTGGTGAATTATTAGATAAAAAATATAGTCCAAAATACTTATATTCTGACTTTAAAAAGAAAAATGGATATAAAAGAAGTATTGAATTATCTAATGAATATAATCTATATCGCCAAAATTATTGTGGATGTATTTTTTCCAAAAGAGGGTAATAAAATGGAAGTATTTAAAAGAGACATTAAATCTATTATCCAAGAGTTAAAATCTTTAGAAGAAGAAATAATTACTTGTCAAACACCTACAAAACTAGTTCCATTATTATATAGTTATTATTCTTTTATAAATATTTATAATATATATTCTTATAAAAAATATGATAAAGAAATAAAACTAGATAAATATCTACTTAATGAATGTCAAGAAATTATTAAAAACTTATCTAACTCTAGGAAAGAAGAATTTATTAAAACAAAGTCTAGTCATACTAACTTTTCCTTAGAAATAATTGATAATATGTTAGATTGTTTAAATGAAGTTAAACACCTTAGAAGTAGTTGGATAGGTAAAAATAATTTCTATCAAATATTTAATCAAATTAATGAGCAAGAAGATAATGAACAAAGAATTTTCTATATGAAGCAAATTAATCCTAAAACTTTTGGAAGTACTATTTTAAATTTTCAAAATAATAAAAGCTATATATTACTATCTACACCATATAAATATGAACTTAATAGTTTATTTACTATATATCATGAACTAGGTCATGTAAAAGATTTTGAAAATATTTCAATTAATAAATCTTCATTTGATATGTATACTTATCAAATGAAAAGTTTCTATGTAGAAGTACTTTCTATGAAAAAAGAAAAAGAAGCTATAGAATATTTAATTAAACATGATATAAAGAAAGATATAGCAACTTCTTATCTTAATAAATACTATTTAGATATATTTAGTTTCTTAAATCAAATGTTAATATTATCTTTATTTGATGATAATAAAATAGATAATGATATGTATTTAGGTTATACTAAAAAAGATATAAAGAATTTTTTAGACCAAATAGGAATAGTTAATAAAAATAATTTATTCTTAGATAAATTTGACTTAGATGATGAAGTTATTTATTCATATGGTGGGGTATTAGCTATATATTTATCATATTTAGAAAAAAATGATTACCAAAGATATAAAGAAAATCTATCAAATTTTTTAAATTTACAAACTGAACAATTTAGTCCAAATCATTTAGAAAAGTTAGGTACTAATATAAATGAACTAGGTAAAATTGTTAAACATGAGATGATGGAATTTAGACCAAAATCTTATAAAAAATAATTATTAATTAGGGGGAAATATCATGAAATTGTTTACTGGAGATATAAAAAAGTTAGAGCAACGTATTATTGAACTAGATCAATTAAGTAATCGTAAAATGGATAAAGATACTGAAAATATAGCTAATTATTCTTTTTTTGAATTAATGGTAATATATAGATATATTGTAGGTATTAGACTTGCTAAAAGAAAACTTATTTTAAAAAGAAGAACTGTACCTATTCATGAGGATGAGAAAATAAGAGTAAAAAATTTTTTAGATAATAAAGATTTTCATCATGAAATAATTAGTATTATTTTAGATCAAGTAGCTGATGATATGGATGAATTTAAATTTTTTGAAGAAAATATAAATTATTCAGAAGATGAAATGTATAATCTAATTATGAAATTTTTAGACTCAATTGAGTCTAAAGAATTACTTCTTCAAGTAGTTAATAGTAAAACTTTATTTTGTAAAAATGTAGGTTTACTATTTGATGGTATTCAAGTATTTGATTGGCTAGATAAAACTTCATACATATTAATTGATAAAAATATTAGTGATATGACAAAAATAATAAGTATAATTCATGAACTTGGTCATTCTTATGATAGTAATAATTTAAATAGTTCTAATGACTTAATTAATTATTCAAAATATTCACCATATACTGAAGTTATGTCTAAAAACTATGAGAAGAAATTTCTAGATTTTTTACTAGATAAAAAAATAGGTATAAAAGATGCTGCTAATCTATTAGAAAGTTATTATGGTAATACTATTGACTCTTTAAAAAATATATTTTTATTAACTGATTTAGATGATAAGTATATTGAGGGTAATAGTTATAAAAGATTAAAATTTAATAAATTAGTAAAATTATTGGATAATACTGAAAGTATGCAATATTTAGATAATCAAATTACTAATTTTGAAGATATAGACGTTACAGAAGATTTACGTTATGGATATGGTGGAATTTTATCATGTTATTTTAATTATTTAGAAAGAAATGATCCTGAGAAATATAAATATATGTATAATAATTTTTTGAATTATAGAACTTTTGAATTTAATGAAGACTATTTTTATAAGTTTGTAGAAAATAATGATATTTTAGCAACAGCAGTTAAAGAAGAAATAACTTCTGATTTGAGAAAAGTTGAAAAAGAATTAAAATTAAAGCGAAAATAATTCTTTTTTTCTTTTGCGTATAAAGTTTTTCTTGACAAAAGCCCTGGGGGGGGGGGT
>CANQKU010000089.1 GCA_947624535.1 uncultured Bacilli bacterium | reverse complement strand
GGTTATAATGAAAATAAAATAATTATTAAAGACTTTAATTGTAAAGTTAAACCAGGTCAAAAAGTTGCTATTGTAGGTCCAACAGGAGCTGGTAAAACAACTATCGTCAATTTATTAATGAAATTCTATGATATCAACTCAGGTACTATCAAAATAGATAAAACACCAATAAACTCTCTAACTAGAGAAAATATTCACAAATTATTTATTATGGTCTTACAAGATACTTGGTTATTTAATGGAACTATCAGAGATAATATTAAATATAATCAAAAAGACATCACAGATGAACAAATATGGCATGCCCTAGAAACTGTTGGTATTGATCACTTTGTCAAATCCCTACCTAATGGTCTAGATTATGAATTAACCGATAACGAATCTATCTCTGCTGGTCAAAAACAATTATTAACTATCGCCCGTGGTATGATAGAAAATGCTCCTTTCTTAATACTAGATGAAGCCACTTCATCAGTAGATACCAGAACTGAAGAATTAGTTCAAAAAGCCATGGATAAACTAACCGAAGGAAGAACTTCATTCATTATAGCCCATAGATTATCAACCATTAAAAATGCCGATATTATCTTAGTAATGGATGAAGGTAACATTATCGAACAAGGTAATCATAATGAACTAATGAAAAAGAATGGTTTCTATGCTAATTTATATAATTCCCAATTCCAAAAATAACTAGGTATCAAATTTACCTAGTTATTTATTTTATATTTATTAAAATATAAATATCTTAGAAAACTAAAAGTAAACAAAAATATTGACAAATTTCAAAAAATATGTATAATACAGGTATATTTTAATGAAAGGAAGGGGTATTGTATGAATAATAAACCCAATTTATCTAACGAAACTAAAGAATTTTTTAAACGAAACAAAGTAAAATTAATCGCCGTAGGATCCGCTGTTGTTATAGCAACAGCAGGTATTGCTAGTTGTAATAATCATTATCACAAAAATAATAATAATGATTATCTTACTTCTACATATGAACCAAACGAAGATAATATCAAAGATAATAATGTAACACCAGACAAAGATAATAAAGAAAATATTTCTAATGAAACAGAAGATAATATTCTATCAACTACACCTAATGAAGAAGAAACAAATAATAATCAAGATATAATTACCCAATCATCAGATAATGATAATAATAAATCAAATGAAAATAAAAATACCAATACTAAAGATAAAAAAACATCACAAGAACAAACCAAATCACCAGAAAACAACAAACCAGCAAATGATAAAAAACCAGAACCTCAAATTGGTGAACCAATTCAACATCATCATAAATATAGTAATTGGGAAAGTCTTGATGACAACAATGAACAAAGAGTTTGTTCATGTGGTAAGAAAGAATTAAGACAACATACTTATAAAGAAACAAAAAAATATAATGTATCAAATAATAATGGTACTTATAATGAAGTTACAGAATATCTTTGTCAAACATGTAATCATAAAAAAACAACATCTATAACTAAAACATGTGTATTTGGATCTTGGCATTATAACAAAGATACCAAACAAGATGAAAGAGTATGTCAAGTAACAGGATATATTGAAACAAGAAATCATATCCATACTAAAGGTCCAGATACTTATTATGAAAAAGTAAATGATATCATGAAAGAATATACAATCTGTCCAGATTGTAATGAAAAAGTATATAGTGATCATAATCATACCTTAGACACATTTGTAAGATTTGATGAAAATAATGAATATTATACTTGTGTATGTGGAGAAGAAGTTACAAACTCTCACTCTCTAGATAATGGAACATTAGATACTAAAACTTATGATACAATTTATAAATGTACTAATCCAGAATGTGATTATGAGAAAGTAGAAAAACATACTCATAACTTTGTAATTTCTGATTGGAATGAAACCAATGAAAATTTAACATGTATTTGTGGAACAACTTCTACAAGATCACATGCTTTAAAAAGAGAAATAAAAGAAGATCCAAGTGGACAACGTATAACTACTGATACATGTACTAATGATGGCTGTGGATACAGCAAATCAGAAAGTCATATTCATGTATACAGTGAAGTTGCAGAATATACAAGAACTGAAGATATTTGTCAAACCATTACTACTAAATGTAGAGATTGTGGCCACGTAAAAGGTATTAGAACAACAGAACATGTATTTACTCCAGGAATACCTAACTGTCGTATATGTGGATATGAAAAAACAGAAGCTATTAATCATATAGAAAATATGACATATCCACAAGAAGTAGTAATGGCAAGACCAAAAAAATTAACATTAACACAAAAAAGAATAATACCTAATACAAGTATTTAAATAAGAAAGGGGAAAAACTAATGAATACGAGCAAAAAATGGTATAAAAATTGGGGAAATTGGTTGATAATAATTGCTACAATAATTTTAGTACCAATATTACTAATAAATATTTGGATAATGTATCAAGCCAATACTGAAAAAGATAAAATACCTAATGTTTTTGGATACAAACCATTTATAGTATTATCTGGATCAATGGAAACCAAAATCCATAAAGGAGATCTAATTATAACTAAAATAATAGATCCAAAAACATTAAAAATAAATGATGTTATAGCTTTTAGAGATGCAGAAAATACTGTAACAACCCATAGAATTATCGACATTGTCGAAGACGATGGTGAAACATATTTCATAACTAAAGGTGATAACAATAATACTCAAGATGAAAATCTAGTAGAATATAATGATGTAGAAGGCCTATATTTAACTAGAATACCTAACGTTGGTAACATAATGAATAGCTTATCAGAACCAACAACTATAGTAATAGTTATAATGGGTATAACAATAATATTTATAATTGGTTTCTCTATATCAAATAAAAAACAAAAAGATATAGAAAAACAAGAATTTTTAGAATATAAAAAGATGAAAGAGCAACAAAAGAAAAAAACCTCTGAATCTAAAGTAAAGTCTAAAAAGACTAAATAATTATGGGTAAACTACCATTAATTTGGTGTTTACATATATACTAGGAACGCATAAATTCCTATGCATAAAAATTTATGTAATCCAAAAAAGAAGGAGGTGAAAACATGAACAAGAAAATGATTATTTTCGCTGCCTTAGTATTCGCAGTAGTTATTACTGGTTTCTCAGTAAGTGGTACTTATGCTAAGTATGTTAGTGATTTAGGGAAAAAAACAGATTCTGCTAGAGCTGCAAAGTGGACTATAAATGCTGCAAATACTTTAAATTTATTTGCTCAGTCATATAATGTTGGAGGTGCTCAAGACGGTTCTGACAAAATTGTAAATAGTACAGAAAAGGTAGTTGCTCCTGGTACTAAAGGTCAAGTTGATATTGAAGTAACCGGAGAAGTAGAAACTAATTTTAAACTTTCAATTGAAAACTTTAGTAAAACTGGTACTTTAACAGAAGGCGATTATAAACCTATACGTTTTTCTTTAGATAAACAAGATTGGTTTACAATTGATGACTTAGCAGACAAATTAGGTACAGCATTACAAACTGCAAAGGTTTATCCAGCTGGTAAATATGGTTCTTCTCAAGGTAATTATAAAGTTTCTTTAACTTTATATTGGCATTGGGTGTTTGATACTAGTGAATTAGATTCAGACAATGGTGATGCTGTAACAATTTCTAAAGATGATAAAGATACTGATGCTGCTACTAATAGTAAAGATATATCAATATCTTTCAATTTAAAAGCTACTCAATCTAATCAAAAAGCAGACGAATCAATAAAACCAGTAGAATAATTTAAATAAAAATGGAAGTTTATTTAACTTCCACATAAAGATATATATCTTTATTCAATTATAATTATAATTGAACTCTTATACTCTTAATATATATCTTTATTTGGGAATTAAATAATAATATGTAATAGAAAGGAGTAGAAGAATTATGAATAAAAAAGACAATAATAAAGATGATAATAGAAGAATTAGAACTATTATTACCATTATAATTATTATTATCATAATTCTTCTACTTATAACATGTTGTAATTCAAAAAAATTAGGTTTTATAGGTAATATGTTCAATAATGAAGGTAGTTTCATTATTGATAAAGATACTAATGATTTAGAAATAATCCTAAATAAAGATTTAATTTTTGATACTAAAAATTCTAAAATATTTTTAAATGATGATAATTTAAAAATAAGTTATAGTTATAAAAATATTAATCCTAAGAAATTTACTTGTAAAACAAGTAATGCTAAAATAGCAACTTGTCAAGTAAAGAAAGGCTATATCATCGTTAAACCTAAAGGTACTGGTAAAGTAGAAATTATTTTAGATACTAAAGTCAATGGAAAAATATATCGTGCTACTACTAATGTAACTATTAAAAAATCTAATAATAAATATCTAGCTCTATCAAGTACCAATGGTACCATTGACTTATATAAAAATAAAACAGCTATAGTTACTTATACTTTAGTAGGTATTGAAGGAAAAGTAACTGTTAAAATAGATAATAAAGATATTGCAGATGTTAAAATAGTTGATGGCGTCTTAAAGGTAACTGCTAAGAAAAAAGGTAAAGCTAAAATAACCTTAACTGTCAAATCTAATGGTAAAACTTATACTGTAACTTATGATTTAACAGTTATTGACACAACTCCATCAACTAGTAAAAATAGTAGTAATAATACAACTAATTCAACTACTAAAGATAATAATAAAATTAATAATATTACTCACAAGAAGAATAATGATT
>CANQKU010000088.1 GCA_947624535.1 uncultured Bacilli bacterium | reverse complement strand
CATAAAATATAGATTACACCATATAATTCTGCACTATGTTGAAATTGTTTTTTACTATTTTTTGATTTCTTTTTTTTTGCCATATTTATATACTCCTCACTATAAAAATTATAACATGAATTCATTTTATTGAAAAGAAAAAGAATAGTAAAATTACCTATTCCATAACTTTAAAATGATTTCCACTATCTAAATATAAAATTCCTTTTTTACCACCTAATTGTTTTAAGACATTATTATAATAGTTAGCCATTTTAAACTTAGTTAAAGTTAAATAAACACTATTACCATCATCCATATAAAGTAAGAAACGATCTTTATCAAATTCATTAGGCATATAAGTCATCTCTGATATCTTTCCTAAAATATCTTCATCAATCTTTACAATATGTTCTTGTAGTGATTTATATTTATCAGTAGGTATTTCATTCATTAGTCTTGGAATACGAAATAGACAAACTTCTTCATCTAAGTTTACTCTCTTATTATTTTCTAAGATCACTTTATTATTTACATTATCAATAAATAATGGCCTATTTTCTTTAAGTTCTATGGTCAAAGTGTGATAAAATCCCTTTTTTATTTTAATACTTTTTAGATAAGGACTCGTCTTTAATCTTTTTTTAATTTCCATACTAGTAGTGTAATAAAAACTAGGATAATTTTCCAATTTAGCTAAATTTAATACATAGTCATCATTTAAATAAGTTGTTCCTATAATCGTAATATTTTTTATTTTAGTATTTAAAATGAAGTCAATGGCAAGAAGAAAAATTCCTAGAATTAAAATTACTAGAAATAATCTAAAAATTTTTAACTTTCTTCTTTTTACGATTTTTTTAGCCATATTTACTCCCAATTTACAAATTCTTGTTCTATTTTTAAATTAACATTATATTTATCTAATACTTTTTTTTGTGCATATTCAATTAAATATTTGATATCACTACTAGTTGCATTATCTTTATTAATTATAAAATTAGCATGTTTATCACTTATCATCGCACCACCTTTTTGGTATCCTTTTAAACCTATTTTTTCAATTAATTCTCCAGCATACATTCCCTCTGGATTTCTAAATACACTTCCAGCACTAGGATAATTTAATGGCTGTGTATCTAATCTTCTTTTTAGACGATCTTTCATTAATTGTTCAATGGCATTACGATTTCCTCTTTTTAATCGCAAATTAACTTCTAAACAAATAAAGTTTGGATGTGTTTTAAAAAAAGAAGTACGATAATGAAAATTTAACTCTTTATTTTCTAATTCAATAATTCTATAGTCTGGTGTTAAGACTTTGACACTTCTTACAATATAACCCATATCAGTTTTATAAGCTCCAGCATTCATATAGACTGCTCCACCAACGGTTGCAGGAATTCCTGAGGCAAACTCTAGACCAGTCAAAGCATTTTTAGCCGCAAGTCGTGCTAATTTCATTAAAGAAAAACCTACACCTACTTTTATTCTTTCACCTGATATTTCTAAATTATCAAATTCAGTTAACTTAATTAAAACACCTTCATATTTTTTATCACTAAATAATAAATTAGAGCCATTTCCTAAAATCTTATAACGAATATTACTAGCATTTATTAATTTTAACAAGATAATTAATTTTTCTATATCTTTAGGATAGACTATACAACTAGCAATACCACCAGTATGATAGGTTGTATATTTTTTTAAAGAAATATCTTCTTCTACTTTACCTATTCCTAATTTTTTTATTTTGTCTATTAACTCCTTCATTTTGTATCGTCATCCTTTATTAACTCTTTAATTTCTTCATAGAATTTTGTAGCTGAATTTTTAACACCTAATTTTAATGAGCTTTGTTTCATTTTTTGATAAAGTTCTTGATTAGATAAAATTGAGTCAATCATATCTATAACATTATCTTTAGTAAAATCTTCTTCTAAGATAATTTTAACCGCACCATAGTCTTGAAGTTCTTTAGCGTTTAGATATTGATGATTATGGGTAACATATGGAGATGGTACTAAGATAGCTGGTAGCCCAATGGCGGTGATTTCTGCAATGGTTGATGCTCCTGCTCTAGAAATAATTAAGTCAGCATTTTTTAATAATTGGATAAAATTTTCTAAAAATGGGGTTACCACTACATTATTAGAAAGTTCTACATTTTTATATTCATCATAATAATCTTTACCCGTAATAATTAAAACTTCATAATCTTTCTTAGCAAATAAGGGGATTAACTCTTTTATTTTTTGAGTCATTGTAATAGATCCTAATGATCCCATTACCATAACTACTAATTTTTTGTTTTCACTTAGATTAAATTTACGTTTAGGAATTTTTAAAGATGTGATAATTTCTTCGCTCCTAGGATTACCTGTATAAATAACTTTATCTTTTGGAAAATATGAGGCTGTATCAGGAAGAGAGATACAAATTTTATCGGCATATTTAGAAATAAAGCGATTAGAAAATCCTGGAATAGAATTTTGTTCATGGATAATTGTTTTATAACCTAACTTATGGGCTGCGATAATTACAGGTGCGGTGATATATCCACCTACCCCAATAACAATGTCAGGGGCAAATTCTTTGATGGTAGTTTTAGCTTGAGCGATAGCTTTATAATATTTTTTTAAAACTGAAATATTTTTAAATATGTTTTTTCTATTAATTCCTTCCATTTCAATTCCAACATAAGCAATTCCTAAATTAGGGATCATATCTTTTTCCATGCGATCTGTTGTACCAATATATAAAATTTGGCTAGTCTTTTCTTTTTCTTGTATTTTATGAATAATTGCTAAAGCTGGATAAATATGACCACCTGTACCACCAGCACAAACTATTGCTCTCATCACAATCACATCCTTAATCATTATACCATAATTTTATGTTTTTCTATGTAAATCATGATAAAATTCTTTAGAAAAAAGAAGACTCTTATTCGAATCCTTTAATTTAGTAATACTAATCTATTTGAACAGCTTCTACTTTAATTTTTCCATGGAAATGTTTACCCATCTCACTACTAGTTGTCATCTCTCCATTAAGCCATAGCTGCAAAGTAAAGTCAATCTCTTCTCCTGCTTTAATAACTTCTTCATCTAACTGACCTAAATTCTTAGATAAATCTTCTATAACAGGTGATGAGTCTTCTTTTTTAAAAGCATAACGAATATAATTCCAATTAAGTCTTTTATTCATACATTGATCTTTTTTATAATAATCTTCATCATCAACAATAGATAAACGATAATTAACGTCAATTGAGCCATTATTTTGTAATGAAAAGTGATATTCTTTCTGACTCATACCCTTGGTATCACTAAGTGGTATTGCATTTAAAAGTGATAATTCTCTACTTTTGTCATTTAACTTTAATACTAACGTACCAGTAGTTATTGTATTTTCAGTCTTACCACGATAAACTTGACTCCAAATAGAATAACTAACTGTAATTAAGCAAATAATAATACTAATTATTAAGACTATAAAACCTAATTTATTTTCATTTTTTATTTGACCACTTTTTTTCTTTGTCATTTATCTTACACATCCTTATTATGCCTACATTATATCTAATTTCTAAATTATTGTAAATAGAAATCCAAAATTAAGTAGCAATTTCTACACCTTCATTTAAAACTTCAATAATTCCATGATAATGTAATTTAGCAGATGTTGATATATTTGAGTCATTATCAATCCAAAATCTCATTGTATATTCTTCTTGTTGATTAGCTTTAATAATTCTAGATAAAATTTCTCCATCAATTAAGTCACTAATAGTATAAATTTTATTCTTCTCATCTTTTTTATGGATAGAAAACTTAATCATATTTCTAGGAATTTGATAACTACTACATTCATCATTTTTTTGTTTTTCTTTATTTTCACCTAATTTAATAGAATATCTAATACTACTATTAGTAGTATTTTTTATAGTAAATTTATAAGCTTTAGAAGAAAGACCAACTGAGTCAGTAACTGGTGTTGCTTTTAATAAATTTACCTCTGCCCCACTTTCTTCATGAAAAGTAATATCTAAATCTTCACTGTTATAATCTACATTAACTGTATCTTTATATCTATAATATATAAAACGCGTTGCTAAAACTGCAAATAACAAAATTAAGATAAGGACTAAAATTTCTTTTTTTCTATATTTAATCATGTATTTCATATACTTCGCTTCTTTCTTTTTATGAAATTATCATAACATATATCTAGTAATAAAACTAGGGATTTTTAAAGCCCATTGACAAATTGTTTGACAAAATTATGGATGATATGTTTTTATAATTTGTTCTGCTACTTTAACACCATCTATAGCTGAAGTGGTAATTCCTCCTGCATAGCCACTTCCCTCTCCACATGGATAAACTCCTAAAATATTACTTTGGAAAGTTTCATCTCTTACAATTTTAATAGGCGAAGAAGTTCTACTTTCAACACCAGCTAAAATAGCATCTCCTCTATCAAAACCATCTATTTTTTTAGCAAAGTTTTTAATACCTTCTTTTATTGAATTATTAATATCACTTGGAAATAATTCATTTAAATTAGCAAACTGATAAGCTCCACAAAAAAGAGGGTTAACTTCTCCAAAAGCTTTACTAACCTTATTATCTAGGTAATCTTGATATAGTTGAACAGGAATTTTTCCTCCTCCTAATTGATAAGCTTTTTCTTCTAACTTTTTTTGATAGTTAACACCATCTAATGGAGATGACCCAAAATCTTTTAAAGATACTGTAACAACAATAGCACTATTAGCATTT
>CANQKU010000087.1 GCA_947624535.1 uncultured Bacilli bacterium | reverse complement strand
TCTAAATTCCAACTTTTAATTTTATTTACTGCTTGAACTGGATAAATACTAGTTAGTCTAGCATTATAGATTCCTGTAGGAATACCTGGAATACGTAAAACATGCTCTTCTTCATCATAGTCATAGTGATAAGACTCTAAGTTCGCTGTTACAACATAGACTGTATGTCCTTTTTTCTCTAGAGCATTTTTTAACATAATTTCACTAGTAACTAATCCACTAATATATGGTTTATATGACTCTGTAAAAATTCCTATTCTCATATATTTTTCCTTTCTATAGGAAGTATTTTTTCTCTATCTTTTACATAGAGATTAATTTCTTGTTCTTTTCCTAATGACTCATAACCTAAGTATTCAAAAAATGGATTGGTTTTTCTACACATAACTAATATAGTCTCTGCTTTTAAGTCATATAAAGCATGATTAGTTAATGAAGTTATCCACTCTTGACAGTATTTTTGTTGATTTAAGTCAGTCATTTGTAATTTAACTAATTTATCATCATTTGTTTTTTCAATGATACAAAGATGATATACTTTAGTTTTAGTTAACAACATGGCAATTTCTTTGATTAAATTATTGGTAGGATTTTGTGTTTTTATATATTGTAAGGCTTCTAATATAAAATTTCTATCTTGACTATCTTGGCAAAATTCAAAGACTTTTTGACAGTGTTCTTTACTTTTTGGATCTACTACTACAAATTCCATAATGCCTCCTATTTTATGGCTTCTAATCCTGGTAATTTTTTACCCTCTAGATATTCTAAAGTTGCACCTCCTCCAGTTGAGGCATGAGTAACTTTATCTTTTAAATTTAATGAAGTGGCAGCTGAAGTTGTATCTCCACCACCTAAGATAGTAGAGATATTTTCATCAACTAAGTATTTTAGAATTTCTTCTGTTGACTTTCTATATTTTGTAAATTCATAAACACCTAAGGGTCCATTCCATAAAACAGTTTTAGCATCTTTTAAGTATTGTTCATAAATTTTTATTGTTTTTGGACCAATATCTAAGCCCATTTCATCATCTTCTATTTCAGTTATATCCACAACTCTACTTTTAGCTTTATTATTAAATTCTTTACTTACGCGAAAGTCAAGTGGTAATAAGATTTTTTCTGGATATTTTTTTAATATTTCATGACAAAAATCTAAACTATCATAGTCAATTAAAGAATTTCCGATTTGGTAACCCTCACTTTGTAAAAATGTAAAAGCCATTCCTCCACCAATTAATAAATAGTCAGCTTTTAAAACTAATTTTTCAATTACACCAATCTTATCATGAACCTTAGCCCCTCCTAAGATTACAACAAATGGTTTTTTAGGACGATTTAAGGAAGATAAAGCTTTTAACTCTTTTTCTATTAGAAATCCAACAGCGCTTTCTAAGTGTGATGCTATACCTACATTAGAAGCATGAGCACGATGAATTGTACCAAAAGCATCATTGATAAAATAATCGCCTAAACTTGCCCAATAGGCACCTAGTTCTTGATCATTTGTACTTTCTTTCTTACCATCTAAATCTTCATATCTAGTATTTTCAACACACAAAACTTCTCCCTCTTTAAGATTTTTAACCGCATCTTCTAATTTTTTCCCTCTTGTTTCATTAATAAAAATAACTTCTTGATTTAATAATTCACTTAATCTTTTAGCAATGGGTTCTAAAGTATTTTTAGCTAAATCTTTCTTTTCTTTAATTCTTCCTAAATGAGAAAATAACACAACTTTAGCTTTTTTCTTAATACAATAGCGAATAGTCTCTAAACTTTCTACTATTCTAGTATCATCCATAATTTTTTTATTTTTAATTGGTACATTAAAGTCACATCGTATTAAAACAACTTTCTTATCTATTTTTAAATCTTTAACTGTCTTCATATTTATTTCCTTTCTTATATATAGTCAAAATTATTATTTGTATTAGAAAATGTCAATGACTGGATAAATTTATTATAACCTGTTGTACATAAATTATGACTATCTTGATAAATTGTATAACGTATTCCATATAATTTATTTTTATAGTTTACTGCATAATAATAAGTTGTTTGACTATCTTCTATATTTTCCATATACTTCCAAGTTATTCCATGGATATTAACTGACTGAATAGGATTATTACCCTTAATATTTAAATATTGTTCTTCACTCATTAAGGGATAGATATTTTTATCAATGGAAATTGTACAAAAATCTTGATTGCCTACATAGTAATATTCTAATCTTTCTTTGGTAGTTGTATCACTTGCGATAAAGTAGTTAGGTATTTCATAATTTAGTTCACTAGGAGTCATATTAAAAGCAGCATCTAAACTACCAAATAAGTAGTAGAAAAAGATAAATAATAAAATACATACATAAGCTACAAAGTATAAAATTACTGCTACAACACTTACGCCTCCCTCTTTTTTGCATTTATCTAAACTATCTTGTAAATTAGTAGTTTTTTGTTTTATTTTAGTAATTTTTTTATTTATAAAATGAAAATATATTTTTGGAAATAGTATTGATATTATAAATGAAAGTATAAAAATTATAAGTATACTAAGAGTTGTTTTTTTTATAAATGTCATAATTAAAAATTTTAATAGTATCCAAATGAATGTATATAGCCACATTTTTCTATATAGAAAATAATAAGTTCCTAGAAAAAAAGTAGGTAGAGAGAATTTGGTATTTTTTATTTGTTGGTAATTATCACCAATATAGAAAGCTTCTAGGTCTTGATCGGTAATGGAAGTTTTTTCGTATTTTAATTGATTTCCACAATTTTCACAGAATTTTGCATGTTCTTTTATTTTACAGCCACATTTTGAACAATACATATTGATACCTCCACTCTTATAATTATTGTATCATACTTTATTAAAAACTGTTGATTTTTTTAATTTCTATCATTATAAGTAGGTTTGTATTATATTGACTTTTAAAAATTTGTAATATATTACTATGGAAAGGAGAATTGATACTATGTACATATATCCTACTTGTTGTTCTAATAACAATAACGATAGTTCAGGTTTTGGCTGGATTTGGGCTATTATAATTGTTGTATTCATTATTTTCTTTTTATTCCCTGGTAGTGGTTTTAATAGAAATCAAGGAAATTTTTAATGACTAATCCTACTTACTATAACACGTTTATTGACAAATAAGTATTATCTTGCTTATTTGTCTTTTATTTATGAAGTGGGAAAAGTTACCAATTGATAAACTATTAAGTTAAGTACTATTTCTAAGGTTTTAGTCCAAAAAAAATCAAAGAAATTTACTCTTCGATTTTATAAAATAATTTTTAATTAACATACTTTTTTTATTTACAAATTATCTTTTATAAACAAGTTGTTTTCTACTGCTTTCGTTGTTAGATGAATGACAATAATCTAATATTTCACTCATATATTTATTAAATTCTTCTCTTGAGGTGATTTCTTTAGCATTTTGTACCATAATCATTTGTTCATCTATATCAGTATTTTCTAGTATATCTTTATTTATAATTACATCATATACATTTTGATTAGGTTCAAATTTGCCTGTATCTAATTCATTATATAAGGTTAATTGTCCATTTAAATCTCTATTTACTAAAATATTTTTATCTAACATTGTAGTATTAAGTGGAAAAAAAGCACTACATATATTAGAGTTCATTCTTCTATCAATCATAATTAATTGTTCTTCATGGGTTCTATTTTCTAAGACGTCTTTACTTATAGCAATTCTACATGCAAATTCAGAAAAATCATATTCATCAATCTTATCAACTAATTGTAAAAATTGATCATGAGTTTTTATTAGTAAAACGTCCTTGTTTGTAAATAGGTCATAGGCTAAGTCGCATATAACCTCACGTCCTCTATAATCATAATAATCTCTTAATATTTTTTCAAACCTAGTTATCATTTGTAAGTGTTCATCGCCAGTTCTATTTTCTAATATACACTTATTTTGAACAAGCTTATGTATTCTACTAGGGTAAAAATGATTAACTACTTTTTCACTTAATTGTAATATTTCTTCTACATTTCTATTTTCAACTACATTACTATCTGTTAGCATATCCAAATTTCTACTTTGAGCAATCTTAGTTAATTTAGGTAAATCATCAGCACTTACATTTTTTAATACATTTTTATTAGTAGCAACTTCATTTCTATAATACTCACGATTTTCGTAACTATATCTAGCTATTGCGGGCTTAGTTTTAGTATTTTGTTTAACTTCTTCTCTCCAACTTTTACCTTTTGATAAATAATTTAATGATGCTAACTTTTCTTCTAGCATATTATCTAATCTCATATTAATTTCCCCCTTTGAAAAAAGTTAGTAAATTTATTATAACGAATTTAGGTTTATCTTGCAAGATGAAAAAAAGTAGTATAACATACCACTTAGTTCATTTATTTTCCCATTAAGTATTTAGCAGTTCTAATCATTTGTGAAGTATATCCATTTTCATTATCATACCACGCTACTACTTGGACATGGTAAGTATCATCATCAATTTTAGATACTAGTGTTTGGGTTGCATCAAAAATAGATCCATATCTTGTACCCACTATGTCTGTAGAAACAAGTAATTCTTCAGTATAACCGAATGACTCATTAGATGCATTTTTCATAGCTTCATTTATTTTTTGAACAGTGATATCTTTCCCCTTTACAACTACTACTAAAATTGTTGTTGAGCCTGTAATTACTGGTACTCTTTGAGCAGAGCCGATTAATTTTCCATTTAACTCTGGAATTACTAGGCCAATAGCTTTCGCCGCA